>NZ_JBLVYK010000100.1:0-344 GCF_048284255.1 Enterobacter cloacae complex sp.6700776
GGGTCGTGGTGAGCCAGCAGGCTCTCCAGGGCGGTGAGCGCCAGCCCGGCCTGAAATTCCTCGAAAACCGCCACAACCCGGCGGCCTTTGAGCCGGTACCGCAGGCGGAAGCCGCGCAGCCAGTGGCAAAAGCAGAAAAACCTGCCGCCTCCGGCGTCTACACCGTGGAGGTGGAAGGCAAAGCCTTTGTGGTCAAAGTCAGCGACGGCGGTGACGTCAGCCAGCTGACGGCGGCTGCTCCTGCTCCTGCTCCTGCTCCTGCTCCTGCCTCTGCACCCGCCGCTGCCGCCCCGGCCGGCGCCGGTATCCCGGTGACCGCCCCGCTGGCGGGCACTATCTGGAAG
>NZ_JBLVYK010000101.1:0-342 GCF_048284255.1 Enterobacter cloacae complex sp.6700776
TCCGTACACTGTCCTCGAGACTGGATGCATTACAGGATGGTAACTGATGGCCAGAGTGTCTATTAGTGAGGCTGCCCGACTGACGGGTAAGAGTAGAACAACACTGCACAGGTTAATTAAAGCAGGTGACCTGTCCACCTGTAGCGGTGAGCGCAATGCAAAAATGGTAGATACTTCAGAGCTTTTACGTGTCTTTGGCCCCTTTGAGCAACCGAAGGGTGAACACCATTCTGGACAGGTCTCTGGACAGCGTGATACAGCCTCTGCTGACCAGAGTGAACAGGTGATTCGTCATTTGAAACAGGAGATTGAACACCTGAACACTTTACTTTTGTCCAAGGA
>NZ_JBLVYK010000102.1:0-341 GCF_048284255.1 Enterobacter cloacae complex sp.6700776
GGTGTGATGAGCACGCATCAGAGCAGTGCCTATAAAAGCGACACCTCGCCTGTCATGACCTCGACGACACCACAAAGCGGCTATTTATCGAGCGCTTCGACATCCGTCAATATCGAAAACGGTGTCAATGCCACAACCTTACTCTCCGCGTGGGGTGATAGTGTTGCGGTGGTGAAGCAATTAGTCAATCTCCCCGCCTTATTAGTCCAAGATGAACTTGCCGCTTCGGTACCCATGCCGGGTAATGCGCAATTGTCTGATGTACAAGATTTAATCGCGTTGTATCAGGTGCTTGCTGTCTCTGAAATTGCCGCAATCACTGTACAAGTACTATCTGACCC
>NZ_JBLVYK010000103.1:0-341 GCF_048284255.1 Enterobacter cloacae complex sp.6700776
GGACACGGTTTTTAATGTCGACTTTTATGTTGATCCAAAAATTCTCATCGAGGGATAACAAGAGATGACCAATGAAAATAAAGGTTATACCTTAGCGCTAGAGAATGGCCGACTTCACCAGAAGCAGGAAAAAATATTTCTCAAACCAATGGTGTTGTATATTCCACAGCAGGCGGTGGAGGCCGTTAATGACCTGCTGAGCAAGTTACCGGACGACAGGGAAGAGGGGGAGTTTCTGTTGACGGTCACCAATAATAATAACGGCGTCTCGGTTGATAAAACCTTTTCCTCGCTGGCGGCGCTGCGCGACCCACTCACCGCGGCTGATGCGGTGAAGGATC
>NZ_JBLVYK010000104.1:0-338 GCF_048284255.1 Enterobacter cloacae complex sp.6700776
CCTTAATAGCGCTTGCTACAGTGTCATGATGTTTTTTGCTGTAAAACGACACGGTCATGTTACTCATGGTGTTTTTCCTTCTATGCTTTTCCGTAAATTGACTGAGTGGCCTGTATGTAGAGAGTGGAACAGGCCAGTACAGGTAATGCTTTACTGACCGGTAGTTTTGCCTTCCTGAGGTTCGTCTTTAGAAGACGCCCTTTTTTTCAGTCCAAAACGACCAGCAAAGTAGGCCAGCGCCAGGATGGCGTATACCTGCCAGAAAGGCCAGTCCGAAAGGAAATAGCCCATGTGGTAGGAGAGGATCAACAGCCCGATGATGGGTACCAGTAATGGGT
>NZ_JBLVYK010000105.1:0-338 GCF_048284255.1 Enterobacter cloacae complex sp.6700776
GAATATACCCGCTGATCTTGCGGATAAGGAGTCTTGATTGGTTAACAATGCCAATGTTGCATCGCCAATATTTTCCTTTTCAATAATTCTGTCATAGTTAGACTGAGTATTCATTCTGGATTTCCAATTAATTAAATGAAGGTGGAATGATAAAATTAGAGAGCTAATTATCTTGTTGCTTTGATGATTAATTTATTTTTTACTTTTCGTTTTTAATAGTAATAAACAAGGGGCTTGTAACGTTCAAATTTATAACTCATAACCTACTAGAAACGCAGGGCTTATGTTGATATTAAAAAATGAAAATCAGCGCTAAAAAATAACTCATTGGTTGTAGT
>NZ_JBLVYK010000106.1:0-337 GCF_048284255.1 Enterobacter cloacae complex sp.6700776
CCGCTCGCCTTCATGCCATTCGCCATATCCTGCATCAGTATTTAAATGCTCACCGCCTTTAACCAACATAAGCTGGCTGCCCCATGTTTCGGCAAGCTGATGGGCTCTTTCAGTGCCAAGATGCGGATCATTATCGGTATAAATAAGCAAAGAAGGGCTTGGAAGCTTTTTATTGGGTAGCGGTCTCTGCTGTTGAATATCGAGTAAGGCAGAAGGGGAATCAACATCTGCTGGGGTGGCTAGGATCATTGCCTTTACTCGATGGTTGGGAAATTGGCTTGCCCATTGCGCCACACAAACGGCTCCGCAACTGTGTCCAATCAGTACCAATTCACCC
>NZ_JBLVYK010000107.1:0-336 GCF_048284255.1 Enterobacter cloacae complex sp.6700776
GTATTTATGATGTTCGCTTGGTATGGACATTTAAAATTTACGAATAAGCCATTATATATAGTCATATTCTTTAGTTGGTTGATTGCATTTGTAGAATACTGTTTTGCGGTACCTGCAAATCGCTTAGGACACCAATATTACAGCGCCGCTGAATTGAAGACGATGCAAGAAGTGATTACGTTATGCGTATTCGCTGGGTTTTCTGTGCTTTATCTAGGTGAGAGTTTTACAATAAACCATATCATTGGCTTTATTCTTATTTTTGCAGGCGCATTTTTTATTTTTAAAGGTCCTTTTTAGTGAACAGCATCTTCTACTTTATAGAAAGTAGAAGAT
>NZ_JBLVYK010000108.1:0-334 GCF_048284255.1 Enterobacter cloacae complex sp.6700776
GCATAGCAACGATAGACTCTTTACCTTCTAATAGTCTTAATGGCCATTCTTTCGGTAAAAATTGATCATTGATGGAGTAAGTTCGACTTTCAAGCAGTTCAGATAAATCTTGATTCTGTTTATTTAGTGCTTTTAAAAAAGTTTCTTGTTCAATCAAATAACCAATAAAAGATTTGAATTCAACTTCTAAACGCCTGGTTTCTTGCTGAACAATCCTATCAGCACTCCAAAATAATGTTGTGATTAATACAAATAAAAGAGGCAGAGTAACTGTTAATATACTATTAGTACGCCCAGAACTGCGCGTTATACGAGAAAAAGCAGTTGGTGATTT
>NZ_JBLVYK010000109.1:0-334 GCF_048284255.1 Enterobacter cloacae complex sp.6700776
ATCAATATCAATCGTAATGGATGTCAATTTACTTTTAGTGAGCAGTTTTTTAAAGACTTTAAAATTAATGTCTATAAACATTTGGGTTGTCTTGAAGTTGAAGTTTCCTAGAAACCGTGACACTGTTTCAGGTTCTTTTACGGAAATATCAAACTCGTTGACGAGGGGATCATTTTGAAGTAGCTTTAGACGTTCTAACTTATCAATGCCAATGAAGTGACCGCAGAGCATGGTCTTTATATGATTCATCTTGATTTTATTTGTTGAGTCATTATCAAATACGAGGTCATTTTCAATAAAATCAAAAATCCCATTGCTTTTTGCATTCTCAAGG
>NZ_JBLVYK010000010.1:0-133111 GCF_048284255.1 Enterobacter cloacae complex sp.6700776
GTCTACGTGTGCGTAGTGGCGAGTCGGGGTGTCATACTCAACGTGAGAGGTGTTGATGGTGATACCACGAGCTTTTTCTTCTGGTGCGTTATCGATCTGATCGAAAGCACGAGCAGCACCGCCGTAGGTTTTAGCCAGTACGGTAGTGATTGCAGCGGTCAGCGTTGTTTTACCATGGTCAACGTGGCCGATAGTACCGACGTTAACGTGCGGTTTTGTACGTTCAAACTTTTCTTTAGACATCGATTGTCCCTCTAAGACACGGATAAATCGGTGATATCACCACATCAACCAGGCGAAAATGCCTGAACTGTTGAATACATTTACATTGAAACAGAGAGAAAGGGAGGGAGAAGTGAAGTGGTGCTGATACCCAGAGTCGAACTGGGGACCTCACCCTTACCAAGGGTGCGCTCTACCAACTGAGCCATATCAGCACGTATTGGAGCGGGCAGCGGGAATCGAACCCGCATCATCAGCTTGGAAGGCTGAGGTAATAGCCATTATACGATGCCCGCATCCTGAAACTCGGCTACCCAGTTCTTTCTGTAACAAAAAAAGAGATTTCTCTCTTTTCTGTTCGAGCTGGTCAATTTTTCCAACCAGCTCCGGCGGCGTTGACGCTGCCAGAAAGTGGTGGTGGGGGAAGGATTCGAACCTTCGAAGTCTGTGACGGCAGATTTACAGTCTGCTCCCTTTGGCCGCTCGGGAACCCCACCGGACTTGATGGTGCCGACTACCGGAATCGAACTGGTGACCTACTGATTACAAGTCAGTTGCTCTACCTACTGAGCTAAGTCGGCATCAAGTAGCGCGCATTCTATGGAGACCTGCGCAGTCATGCAACTAAAAAATTGCATAAAACGTTCTTTCGCTCACATTTTATTCGAAACCAGGGCTAACCGCTGTAAATTCATCCGCTCGTGATTAAAAATCCAACATGAACGCCTGATTTCGGCACGCTATAGCCCCGGGTGATGCCTGCCCGGTTAAGCATCGCTTTCCCATATTTTTTCTTATTATTCCTCTCATCTGGTGTTAACCTCCTGCCCATTGTCCAAAATTAACTATGTGATGAGCCCGCACCCGCCGTTTCGTGATGGTTCACAGAAGCATGCTTATGAGCAAAAAAGAGCAAACGTTAATGACGCCCTATCTTCAGTTTAACCGTAGCCAGTGGGCAGCCCTGCGTGACTCCGTCCCTATGACACTGACGGAAGGTGAAATCGCACGGCTAAAAGGGATAAACGAAGATCTCTCCCTGGAAGAGGTGGCAGAAATCTATCTCCCCCTCTCTCGCTTGCTTAACTTTTATATCAGCTCCAACTTGCGTCGTCAGGCCGTACTGGAACAGTTCCTCGGCACGAACGGTCAACGTATTCCTTATATCATCAGTATTGCGGGCAGCGTGGCAGTGGGTAAAAGTACCACCGCGCGCGTGCTACAGGCGCTGCTGAGCCGCTGGCCGGAACACCGCAGCGTGGAGCTGATCACCACCGACGGCTTCCTGCATCCCAATGAGGTGTTGAAAGAACGCGGCCTGATGAAGAAGAAGGGCTTCCCGCTCTCTTATGATATGCACCGCCTGGTAAAGTTTGTCTCTGATTTAAAATCGGGCGTGCCGAACGTTACCGCACCGGTCTACTCGCATCTGATCTACGACCGCATCCCGGATGGTGACAAAACGGTGGTGCAGCCCGACATCCTGATTCTGGAGGGCTTAAACGTACTGCAAAGCGGGATGGATTACCCTCACGATCCGCATCACGTGTTTGTCTCTGACTTCGTCGATTTCTCAATTTATGTGGATGCGCCTGAAGATCTGTTGCAACGTTGGTATATCAACCGCTTCCTGAAGTTCCGTGAAGGGGCGTTCACCGACCCGGATTCTTACTTCCACAACTACGCTCAGCTCTCTGAAGAAGAGGCTATCAACGTGGCGACCGGGCTGTGGAATGAGATCAACTACGTCAACCTCAAAGAGAACATCCTGCCGACGCGCGAACGTGCAAGCCTGATCCTCACCAAGAGTGAGAAACACGCCGTTGACCAGATTCGTTTACGGAAGTAGATCTCAGACGTAAAAAAACCGGCTTATCGCCGGTTTTTTCCTTTATGCATGCGGCTTTTCGCCGTTTTCATCCTGATCGACCGCGAAGCAGGCCACCAGCTGTCCGCCATAATCTTTCAGTTGTGGCTGCAACTGCGTACACGGACCGAAGCGGCGACGGCAGCGGGCGTTGAACGCACATCCCGGCGGCGGGTTAAGCGGGCTTGGTAACTCGCCGGTCAGCTTAATGCGCTCACGGCGGTCATCCGGGTTCAGTCGCGGCGTCGCAGACAGTAGTGCCTGAGTATATGGATGACGCGGGTTATTAAAGATCTGATCTTTCGTCCCCTTCTCTACGCAGCGTCCCAGATACATCACCATCACCTCATCGGCAATGTGCTCAACCACAGACAGGTCATGGGAGATGAAAACGTACGACAGCCCAAGATCCTGCTGTAAATCCATCATCAGATTCAGCACCTGCGCACGCACGGATACGTCGAGCGCCGAAACCGGTTCATCGGCAATCACCACGTCCGGGTCGAGCATCAGACCACGGGCGATGGCGATACGCTGACGTTGACCGCCAGAGAACATATGCGGATAGCGATCGTAATGCTCGGTTTTCAGGCCCACCTTCGCCATCATCGCCAGCGCTTTTTCACGACGCTGCTCTTTGCTCAGGTTGCTGTTGATCAGCAGCGGCTCTTCCAGAATCTGCCCCACTTTTTTTCGCGGGTTCAGCGAACCATACGGATTCTGGAACACAATCTGGATTTTCTGACGTCGCAGTTTCTGCGCCTGCGGATCGTGCTTGAGCAGATCCTGGCCCTGATAGTAAAGCTCGCCGCCAGTCGGAACTTCAATCATCGTTAACAGACGGCCCAGCGTGGACTTCCCACAGCCAGATTCCCCTACCACCGCCAGCGTTTTTCCGCGTTCGAGAGTAAAGGAGACACCATCCAGCGCTTTTACCAGGCGCTCAGAAGCAAAGAGGCCCTTCTTCACCGGGTAATGTTTTTTCAGGTCGATGGCCTGCAACAGCATTTGTTGCGTACTCATAGTGTTGGCCTCCCGGCATCATCGAGTGGGTAGTGGCATTTCGACTGACGTCCGTCAGCTAACAGGTTCAGCTCCGGCTCGTCGACGCGGCATTTATCCGTCGCATACGGGCAGCGCGGGTTAAGCAGACAGCCCTGAGGACGGTCATATTTACCCGGTACCACCCCCGGCAGCGAGGCCAGACGCGCTTTATCCTGCGCGAACTCCGGCAGCGCGCGCAGCAGCGCCTGCGTATAGGGATGACGCGGGGCCCGGAAGATATCGTGTGAACTCCCGGTCTCCACCACCTGGCCTGCATACATCACAATGATTTTGTGTGCCGCTTCAGCCACCAGCGCCAGATCGTGCGTAATCAGCACCAGCGCCATATTCTCTTTCTGCTGCAACTCCAGCAGTAGCTCAATAATTTGCGCCTGAATGGTCACGTCCAGCGCGGTTGTCGGTTCATCGGCAATCAGCAGTTTTGGTCGACAGGCAATGGCCATCGCGATCATTACACGCTGACTCATCCCACCGGACAACTGGTGCGGATAAACGTCCAGACGCGATGCCGGATCGGGTATACCCACCTGCGTTAGCAGGTCAATAGCGCGCTGGCGACGGGTTTGCTTGTTACCGCCCTGGTGCACCTTAATGGCTTCCATAATCTGGAAACCCACGGTGTAACACGGGTTCAGACTGGTCATCGGGTCCTGGAAGATCATCGCCACTTCCGCTCCCACCAGCTGGCGGCGCTGTTTTTCGGAAATGCGCTGCAGATCCTGACCATTGAACTCCAGGCTTTCCGCCATTACGCGGCCGGGATAGTCAATCAGCCCCATGATTGCCAGTGAACTCACTGACTTACCGGAACCGGACTCCCCAACGATACCAACCACTTCGCCCTGATTTACGCTATAGCTGATGCGGTCCACAGCACGAAACGGTGTGCCTTCATCGCCGAAGTGCACCGATAATTTATCTACATTTAATAACGCCATCTCGTGCCTCTTACTGCTTCAGTTTGGGATCAAGTGCATCACGCAGACCATCACCCATCAGGTTAAATGCCAGCACCGTCAGCAGAATCGCCAGACCCGGGAAGGTGACGACCCACCAGGCGCTTTGCGCGAACTGCAACACGTCGGAGAGCATGGTGCCCCATTCCGGTGTTGGCGGCTGCGCACCCATGCCAAGGAAGCCAAGAGCGGCCATATCGAGAATGGCGTTAGAAAAACCGAGCGACGCCTGAACAATCAGCGGTGCAAGGCAGTTAGGAAGAATATTGACGAACATCTGGCGCATCGCCCCCGCACCCGCCACTCGAGATGCTGTCACATAATCGCGGTTCACCTCGACCAGCACGGCCGCACGGGTTAATCGGACATAGTGAGGAAGCGCAACGAACGTTAGCGCGAGCGCGGCATTGCCTATCGAAGGACCAAAGACCGCGACCAGCACCAGGGCCAGCAGAAGGCTTGGCAATGCCAGCATGATATCGACGATACGCATGATGACGTTATCAACGATGCCGCCGAAGTAGCCCGCCACAAGACCAAGCACAACGCCCATGATCAGCGACAACACCACCACGAGACAGCCAACCAGCAGAGAGAGGCGCGCACCGTACATCAGACGAGACAGCACATCACGGCCAACGTCATCGGTACCGAGCAGGTGCGTCAGGCTACCACCTTCCTGCCAGGCCGGTGGCGCGAGCAGCGCATCACGGAACTGGTCCGCGGGGTTATACGGCGCAAGGAAGTTCGCAAACACCGCAATCAGGATCATGATGGAAACATATACCAGCCCGACGACCGCGCCTTTGTTGCGCTTGAAGTAGTGCCAGAATTCCTGCATCGGCGTCATTGGCACCGGTGCGGTAACCGCTTTATTTTGAGTAACTTGTGACATGATGGCCCCTTACTTCTTATGACGAATACGCGGGTTCACCACGCCGTACAGCAAATCGACCAGCAGGTTGACGAGGATAATCATCGTCGCGACCAGCAATACACCGCCCTGCACAACCGGATAGTCACGGCGTTGCAGCGCATCAATCAGCCAGCGTCCAAGGCCTGGCCAGGAGAAGATGGTTTCGGTCAGGATCGCCCCGGCCAGCAGCGTACCGACCTGCAAACCGATAACGGTCACCACCGGCAGCATGGCGTTACGCAGGGCATGAATAATGATGACGCGCATACGGGTCAGACCTTTAGCGCGGGCAGTACGAATATAATCTTCGCCCAGCACTTCCAGCATGGAGGAACGAGTCATACGCACGATCACCGCAAGTGGGATGGTGCCCAGCACCATTGCAGGCAGGATCATGTGCGCAACCGCATCAATGAAGTTGCCCTCTTCGCCCCAGATCGCCGTATCAATCAGCATAAAGCCGGTTAACGGGTTGGTGTCGTCAAGGAAAACCATATCGCTGACACGTCCGGAGACCGGCGTCAGGTTCCACTGCACCGAGACCAGCATGATCAGCATCATGCCCCACCAGAAGATAGGCATGGAGTAGCCGGTCAGTGCCAGGCCAACGGCGGTGTGGTCGAAAATAGAGCCACGCTTAACGGCAGCCAGCACGCCGACGGGAATCCCCACCGCGGTCGCGAAGATCATGGCGCAGATGCCGAGTTCCAGCGTCGCCTGGAAACGCGGCACGAACTCGTCCCACACCGGAAGACGGCTTTTCAGTGAAATCCCTAAATCGCCGTGTAATACGCCCCAGATGTAGTGGAGGTACTGCTGCCACATCGGCTTATCAAGGCCGAGTTCAGCCAGCAGTTGCGCATGACGTTCAGGGGAGATACCACGCTCGCCCGCCATAATCATCACCGGATCACCCGGGATCATATGGACGAAGGCAAAAGTGAGAAGGGTGATACCGATAAACGTCGGGATAACCAGTCCCAGACGTCGGAGGATGAACTGCAACATAACCCGGATTCTCTCTGATGACGCACGCTCAGTAGCGTGACGTCTGTATTGCTCACAAATGTAAATTCCCTCTCCCTTCGGGAGAGGGTTAGGGTGAGGGGATGCATGCACGCCCCTCACCCCTGCCCTCTCCCACAGGGAGAGGGAGAACACCCTACTTATTATTCAACAGACACGTTTTCGAAGTGGTGTTTGCCCAGTGGATCGACCACGTAGCCCTTCACTTCTTTACGCACTGGCTCGTACACGGTGGAGTGAGCAACAATCAGCGCCGGAGCCTGATCGTGCATGACAACCTGCGCTTGCTTGTACAGTTCGATACGTTTGTTGTGATCATCGGTCGCACGCGCCGGCTGGATCAGGTCTTCAAACGGCTTGTAGCACCAGCGAGAGTAGTTGGAACCGTCTTTCGCTGCCGCACAGCTGAACAGGGTCGCGAAGAAGTTGTCCGGATCCCCGTTGTCGCCGGTCCAGCCCATCATGACCGCCTGGTGTTCGCCCGCTTTGGCGCGTTTCAGGTACTCGCCCCACTCGTAGGTCACAATTTTGGCCTGTACGCCAATCTTCGCCCAGTCAGCCTGAACCATTTCCGCCATACGACGTGCGTTCGGGTTGTAAGGACGCTGTACCGGCATCGCCCACAGCTCAACGGTGAAACCTTTATCCTGGCCCGCTTCTTTCAGCAGCGCTTTCGCTTTCTCAGGATCGTAGGTGTAGTCCTTAATGTCGTCGTTATAGCCCCACATGGTTGGTGGGATCAGGTTCTTGGCCGCAACGCCAGCGCCCTGGTAAACGGCTTTGATGATCGCTTCTTTGTTCACCGCGTAGGTCAGCGCCTGACGCACTTTCACGTCATCGAACGGTTTCTTCTCGGTGTTGAAGGAGAGATAACCCACGTTCAGGCCCGCCTGCTCCATCAGGTTGATATTTTTATCCTGCTTCATGCGCGCGATGTCAGCCGGGTTTGGATACGGCATCACCTGACATTCGTTTTTCTGCAATTTTGCGTAACGCACGGATGCGTCAGGCGTGATGGAGAAGACCAGACGGTCGATCTGCGGCTTGGTGCCCCAGTAGCCCGGGAAGGCTTTATACAGAATACGGGAATCTTTCTGGTACTGAAGCAGCTGGAACGGGCCGGTACCGATTGGGTTCAGGTCCACTTTTTCCGGCGTGCCGGCTTTCAGCATGTTGTCCGCGTACTCTTTAGAGAGAATAGAGGCGAAGTCCATCGCCAGGTCAGCGAGGAATGGCGCTTCCGGACGCGTCAGCACGAACTGAACGGTTTTATCGTCCACTTTTTTCACTTCAGCAATCAGGTCTGGCAGACCCATCCCTTCGAAGTATTCATAGCTGCCGCCAGACACTTTATGGTACGGGTTCTGGGCATTTTTTTGACGGTCGAAGGAGAACACTACGTCGTCGGCGTTAAAGTCGCGCGTAGGTTTGAATTCTTTGCTGTCCTGCCACTTCACGCCCTGACGCAGGTGGAAGGTATAGGTTTTACCGTCTTCGCTGATATCCCACTTTTCAGCCAGGCCAGGAATCACTTCCGTGGTACCGGTTTTAAATTCAACCAGACGGTTATAGATCGGTACAGAGCTTGCGTCGTAAGTCGTACCAGAGGTAAAGAGCTGTGGGTTAAAGCCTTCCGGAGAGCCTTCAGAACAGTAAACCAGGGTTTTTGCCTGTACGCTTGCTGCGACGGTCATGGCCACCAGGCTCAGACCAAGCTTCAGCATCCCTGACTTCTTCAAGGAAATACTCATTATTGTGCTCCAATGTGATGTTTTGCTTTGTTGTGTTACGCCGCCTGACCTTTATTTATTTTTTACCCGGTCCGGTCGGTGATGCCCGAGGGCGTTAAAAGGGATAGAGAATCCTTTCAGAAGAGCGTTTGAGTTGCAGCGCAGATCCTCCCTGAAATGCCCCTCGTGCCCTACAATCTGTCAACAGAATGTGAAAACGTCAATACAGGTGGCGGGGATTTACGTGGAGTGTGAGAAACCGCAAACAAAGATTAAAAAAACTCTGAATGCCAGTTTTCAGCAGAGAAATTTATGCTACTCGCCATGTTGCAGCACAAACCCCTCCCTATTTCGCAACATCCAGTGATTAAGTTTTATTCAGAATGGGTAAATTTTCTTACAGAATGGTGATTATCTGAGCACTAAATACCGCGAACGTTAAAACGCACAGCGAAAAATGCTGAGGTTATCCATAAGCAACGCGAAAAAAGATCAAACTATATATAAAAAAATACAATGGATTATGTCACAAAACCGCAAGCAGGCAGGGGGAAGCAGGGCTAAGGGGTATTTTGAGGACTCGGGTGGGGTAACGCGTTAATGCAAAAAGGGCTAACCTTGCGGTTAGCCCTTTTTAGAATGTGGTCGGCGAGAGAGGATTCGAACCTCCGACCCACTGGTCCCAAACCAGTTGCGCTACCAAGCTGCGCTACTCGCCGAATGCGGAGCGCATCTTACTGCTGAGGTGCGCCCTCGTCAATCCCTTATTTTCAAAAAGCCATTCAACTGGCGATATTCTCGCCAGACCAGCTACTGCGCGGCTTTTGTGGTGTTATCAGGGAGTTTACACCAGTTGTTGTTTTCGTTAATCCCACCGTTCGGTGAGGTATAGCCGAGACAGCCCATAATAGTGTCGTACAGCTCAACGTGACGGCGCGGTACCTTAATCTCTGCCTGCTGTTTCAGGTGGGCAAACATTTTGGCTTTGTCCGGGTTTTCCAGATACTTGTCCGACATCCACATGATCATCGGCACGCGGAACTGCTCTGGTGGCGCCAGCTTACGCGGCGTACCGTGTAAATGCTCTTTCTCGTTGATGGACTCGCCGTGGTCGGCCGCGTAGATCACAATCGCTTTCTTATCGCGAAGCTGGTCAATCACCCGGCTGAGGAAGGTATCCACATACAGAATCGAGTTATCATAGGCATTGATCAACTCCTGCTTGCTACAGTTCTTGTTAATGCCGACGCACTCAGGCGTCCATTTGGCGAAATCGCGCGTGTAACGCTGATAGTAGCTGTAGTGTGACCCTTTGGTATGCAGAACAATAAGGTGCTTACCCTGCGGATGGTTTTTCAGCGACTGTTCCATCTCAGAGAGCAGCAGCATGTCATCAACGTTCTTTCCGCGGTTACGCGGCTCGGCGCCAATCTGCTCGCGGTAGGCGATGTTATCCGCCATGGTGTTGGTGTAGAACCACATCTCACTTTGCATGGCGAACAGATCGGAGCTAAATCCAAGCTGCTTCAGAACAGCAAATACGTTTTGCTCTTTGAGAGTGCGCTGAGGGTTATCACTCGCACCGCCCTCGCGAACAAACATACAGCGCAACGAGAGCTTCGTGGCGGTATCGCAGGAGTAGCCGCGGTATGCCACCAGATTCTTTTCCTGCGCCAGTTTCGGGGTGGTATCGCGGTCATAACCGAGAATACCCATATGATCCCAGCGCGTCGTTTCGCCGATAACGAAGACCACGTAAGTATCATCCAGCCCGTCAGCCGGAGCCTGGTAGGTGAACTTTTTGGTCGGGTTAATCAGCGATTTCACATCGCTGGATTCGTCCGCCTGAGCCCAGGCATAAAGACCTAACGCCGACAGCCAGTTAGACGGCAGGTACGAGTTAGCCACCACGCCGCCGTAGCTTGGCATATCCACGCCTGTCGCTTTTTCGATCCGTTTTTGCTGCTTTTCCATCAGGCGAATAGGCGCCCATACCAGCAGACCCGCCAGAAGAACGACGGCGACGTTGCGGATGCGCTGTCCCCGGGTACGCAGCTGGCGTAACAGGGTGTAGCGACAGGTGTTACTCCAGATAAAGAAGAGCGGGATCAGGCAGGTCAGAATCGTCCACAGGATGAACCCTTGACCCACCACCTCTTTCGAGAGGTCGATGTCCGTGGTCATCACCGAGGCCACAATACCGTAGCCAATGACCACGTTCATGAATGTCATGTAATAGCTTGCGGCGGCGGAGATAATCACCACCAGCGAGGCCAGAATTTGCCATGTACGACGGCCAAAGAGAGAGAGCAGGCGTAACAGGAAGAAGGTCGCCAGAATTGAGCCAAACACTTCAATCGCGGCAAAAATTCCATTTCTTACAGTGAGGTGTTCGAAATAACCTTCCACTCGTCTGAACAGCACCGCGCCATTCAGAAACAAACCGATATAGACAGCCAGCATCAGACACAATCTTTGCTGGGTAAGAGACCTAATATATTTCATGCAAACAACCCTGGGGGAAGGGGTATAAAAACCCGCCGAATCTCAGTGAGAAAGCTGACAGAGTAAGTAGATGCGAGAGAAACCGTTATCAGAAACGTCTACAAGCGCGATAAGTAGACCACAGCAGGGAAGAAAAGTGGCAGCAGAGAATGTGAATCGATGAAGATTTTTACAAAATAGCAAGTCCGGAAGCGATTTAGAAATAAATAAAAGAGGCCCAGCGGCCTCTTTTCATCGCATCATACATGCGCTTCTTTATACAGTTCGCGCTGCGGCTGACGGATCGTGGTGGACAGCGCCAGCGAAATAATCAGCAAAGCGAATATCACGCAGAAGGTCACGTAGAAGCCGCCAAACAGCGAGGCAATCAGTGAACCGCAAATACTGCCGATACCGAAGCCGAGATAAATGACGCCGTAGTTTTTCGCCAGGTTGTTCAGGCCGAAGAACTCGCTCACCAGTGACGGGAAGACGGTAATAGTGCCGCCAAAGTTAAAGGCTACGCAGGCAATTGCTGCAAAGAATGTCGCCTCGTTCAGCGGAGCGAACAGCAGTGCTGCCATACCCACCAGGGAGATGACCTGCCCCAGCGTAATCACACGCATACGGGCGATTTTGTCAGACAGGATACCCAGTACCAGACGACCCGAGAGGTTAGCGATGGAGATGACCGTTACCGCGTTTGCCGCCGTCGCCGCGTCCAGTTTTACCATCCCCTGCGCGATATCTTTCGCCACACCGATGACATACAGACCGCTCATGCAGGCCGTCAGGAACATCACCGCCAGCATCCAGTACTGCGGCTTACGCATGGACTGAGCGAGGGTGAAATCGTTCTCCACCACGCCGTTAACGGTTTTCACTTCCTGCTGTGGCGCATCTTTCATCAGCGTGGCGCCGAAGAGGATCATTACCAGCACAATCACGCCCCAGATCATAAAGGTTTTCTCAAGCCCCACCGAGGCCAGCAGATGGGAGTCAATGAATTTGAACCCCAGGCTGCCCAGACCATATGAACCAATGGCAAACGCGGAGATAAGCCCTTTACGCTCCGGGAACCACTTCACGCAGTTAGACAGCGTCAGCAGATAACCTGCGCCGTCCGCCAGACCCACCAGCACCCCGGCGCTTAACCACAGCATCATCAGGTTGTTTGAATGTGCCGTCAGGAAGAAGCCCACGCCCAGCAGGATCCCGGAGGCCATGGTTACGCGCTTCACGCCGAAGCGCTCCTGAAGTTTGCCCGCCACGGAAGAGGAAATCGCTAATCCAAGGCTCAGCAAGCCGAAGGAGAATGCCACCTGGCTTATCGGTGCGCCGAGCTTATCGGACAGGGCGCTGTTAAACAGGCTCCAGGTATAGACCGAGCCCAGTGCGAACTGGGTAACGATGGTGCCGAAAAGCGTCAGCCAACGCGTGCGGTTATAAGTTGATGTGTTCATGGCAGTGTCCTGCAAGAGAAATTAAGGAAGTTCGCTGAGGACACGATAAACAAAACCCCAAAACGCCAGGGGTAAAACGGCATGAAATGCAGGAGATACGGAATGAAATGCCTGGAAGCGGGAATGAATGACCTTGCCGGAAAAGAAAAAGCTTAAAGGTGAGTGACCACTATCACCACAGCCCGCGCCGTTATTGTATTAAATATGTTACCGCAGCGTTTAAAAAAGTAACAATCCTAAAATTTGGCGCTTAAGCCCAGGGTGTACAAATATTCTTCCTCCGACTGCTGGTTGTAGCTGATCTTCGCCCAGGGATGTAAATCACCATACTGCGTATCAACGCGCCACCCCAACGAGTTCACGCTGGCATGCCAG
This sequence comes from Enterobacter cloacae complex sp.6700776, assembly GCF_048284255.1. Taxonomy (NCBI): domain Bacteria; kingdom Pseudomonadati; phylum Pseudomonadota; class Gammaproteobacteria; order Enterobacterales; family Enterobacteriaceae; genus Enterobacter; species Enterobacter cloacae complex sp.6700776. Next base: position 12,105 of record NZ_JBLVYK010000010.1, read on the forward strand.
AGGGGATCGGTAAGCGGCTGCGTGGTAGTTGCCTCACCAAATGCATTCACCGTTGCAGGGAGAGCGCCATCAGTGCGCCACGCCATGACGGGGCCGGTGGTAAAATGTCCCGCCACGGGAAAATTCCAGCCAACGCTCAGAACGGTTTCCGCATCTGAACCGGATGGGTCGTTCAGGGCAAAGCCCGCAGCATTCTGCGAATGGTTGATACGCTCCGCGAGAATATCTTCATAACGAGGTTGGTGATCGGCGTCCCATGTATAGCGTTCCGTCGTATTACTTTGTGCATCTGAAACGATATATTCCTGTTGCCACGCAAAAGCGGTGTTACATATAAGCAGGCAGGCTGAGACACCCACCAGGCCAGAAGCAGCATGGCGACCACTGATTTTTTTTAACATCATCAAAGCGACTCCAGAAAGAGCCGAGTTCGGCGATATATGTCATTGTTCGAAGAGGTATTAGGGCGTATAGCCCTGTATTAACTATTGTCTCTTTAGCAAACACGTCAAGCCGGGCAGATTGAAATTTTTGCGTTTACCGTATCAGGAAGGGAGATGACCTATGCAACGTTGCGGCTGGGTAAGCCAGGATCAGCTTTATATCGATTATCACGACAAGGAATGGGGCGTGCCGGAAACCGACGGTAAAAAACTGTTTGAAATGATTTGCCTTGAAGGCCAGCAGGCCGGGCTGTCGTGGATCACCGTTCTGAAAAAGCGTGAGAACTATCGCAAGGCCTTCCACCATTTCGATCCGGTTGCGGTGGCCGCCATGACCGACGAAGACGTGGAAAGGCTGGTTCTGGATACCGGTATCATCCGCCATTGCGGTAAAATTCAGGCCATTATTGGTAACGCGCGTGCTTATCTGGCGATGGAGCAAAACGGCGAACCCTTCTCAGCTTTTGTCTGGTCGTTTGTGGATAACGAGCCGAAGGTGACGCAGGCTGCCACGCTTGCAGAGATCCCAACGTCGACCCCCGCCTCAGATGCCCTGTCAAAAGCGCTGAAAAAACGCGGCTTTAAGTTTGTGGGCACCACCATCTGTTACTCCTTTATGCAGGCCTGCGGGCTGGTCAATGACCATATTAAGGGCTGCTTCTGCCACCCGGAGGGCCACCATGATCCGCAAATGGCAAAGTGAGGATACCGCTCCGCTTTTGAGTCTGTGGCTGGAGAGCACCACCGAGGCGCATCCGTTTATCGACGCAAGTTACTGGCAAGCGAATGAAGCGGTAGTGCGGGATGATTACCTTCCCGCCGCCGAGACCTGGGTCTGGGAGGAAAACGGTACCCTGTGCGGTTTTATCAGCGTCATGCAGTTCCAGTTCGTGGGGGCGTTGTTTGTCGCCCCGGCGTTCATCGGAAGGGGGATCGGGCGTGCGCTGCTGAACTATGTTCAGCAGCACTACCCGTATTTAACCCTGGAGGTGTATCAGAAAAACGTGCGGGCGGTGAATTTCTATCATGCTCAGGGTTTTCGCATCGAAGACAGCGCCTGGCAGGATGATACCCAACACCCGACGTGGATCATGAGCTGGCAGGCGGATCAAATGCCGTAAGGGGAAGCGCCGGTCCCTCATATTTCTCCACCCATGCCAGCGCCGTATTCCCCGCACAGCCATTCCCCAGCTTCGAGCTGGGGAGATCTTTGGTCAGCACGTTTACGGCGCCGTTCTTACAAATACCGCCCTCTTCCAGCGCCAGATCCGGCCATGCTCCCTGATGAATGCAGAACACGCCTGGGCGGATCCCGTCACTCACTACGGCGCCAGCCAGCACCTGCCCGCGTGCGTTCCAGACGCGAACGAGATCGCCGTCGTTAATCCCCCGCGCCTTTGCATCGTCGCTATTCAGCGCGATCGGCTCACGACCCGCCACCGCATACTGCTCGCGCAGAACCGAATAGTTGAGCTGGCTGTGCAGACGATGGGCAGGATGGGCAGACAGCAGCTGAAGCTGCCCCGGCTGCGCATTGCCATGCCATTCGTCCGGCTCCAGCCACGCCGGGTGCGGCGGGCAGTCCGCGTAGCCAAAGCTGGCGATGCGCTCGCTGTGGATCACAATCTTCCCGCTTTCGGTTTTTAACGGGTGATTCTCCGGATCGCGACGGAAGTCAGCAAAGCGCACAAACCGCGCGTTCTGCTCGCTTTCCGGCATTTCGAAGAGTTGATTCGCCTCCCAGAACTCAGCAAATGGCGGCAGCGTCACGCCCTGCGCAGCCCCGCGCTGGCAGGCAATCTGGTAAAACGTTTCCAGCCATTGCAGATCCGTTTTGCCCTCGGTGAAACGCTCCCGTCCGCCCGCTTCCCATAATTCACTCAGGTCAGCAAAGACGTCATAATCATCCCGCGCTTCATCCCGGGGAGCCACGACGCGCTTCATCGGTACCATATGCTGGTTGCTGTAATCCCCCGTCATGGTGAGATCGTTACGCTCGAACGAGGTCGTGGCGGGCAAAACGATATCGGCATGTTTCGCTGACGCGGTCCAGAAGCACTCCGAGATCACCACCAGCTCCGGTTTCTGCCAGGCGCGGATCAGGCGGTTGGTATCCTGGTGATGGGTGAAGTTGGCCCCACCCGCCCACCAGACAAACTTAATATCCGGGAAATGGCGATCCTGACCGTTGTGCTGATAAAACCCGCCGGGGTTCTCCAGAGCTTCAACAATGCGTGCCACCGGAATTTTATCCACAGCGTCCACGCCACCCTGCACCGAGCCCTGCATGGACGCCAGCACCGCCGCTTTACGCGTCGGGTTGCCGCCGTTGGCAAAGTGATAGGAAAGGCCAAAACCGCCGCCGGGTGTGCCAATCTGCCCAAGCATCGCGGCGAGCGTCACCAGCATCCAGTGCTTCTGCTCGCCAAACTGCTGGCGCTGCATCCCCCATCCGGACATGAGCATCGTGACATTGCTATGGAATAACGCTGCCAGTTCGCGGATTTTAGCGGCATCAACGCCGCAAATCGCCGCAGCCCACTCTGCGGTTTTGGCGATACCGTCGGTTTTGCCCGTCAGATAGTCGGCAAATTTATCGAACCCCGTTGTGCAGCGCGTCAGAAATTCCGTGTCGTGCCAGCCGTTCTCCACCAGGGTGTGGGCGATACCCAGCATCATCGCCACGTCGGTGCCCATATGCGGCGCGATCCAGTCGGCGCTGTCGCCGAAGAAATCAAGCGTTTCAGAACGCATCGGATCGATACAGATGATGCGCTTGCCGCTTTTGCGCAGCGCATCGAAGTAGGAAACGCCCTGCTCGTCGGACGCATTCCAGGCAATTTTAAGGGTATTGAGCGGGTTGGCGCTCCACAGCACCACCACCTCTGTATGCTCCAGCACCAGCGGCCAGCTGGTCTGCTGCTGATAAACCTCATTCCCGCCCACGACATACGGCATGATCGCCTGCGCCGCGCCGGTCGAGTAATCACCCAGATGGCCGGTATATCCTCCGGCCAGGCTCATATAGCGTTGCAGCAGGGTTGCGGCCTTATGCAGCACGCCGTTTGAGCGCCAGCCATAGGAGCCGGCAAAAATGGACGACGGGCCATAGCTGTCGCGGATGCGTTTATGCTGCGTATGGATCAGCGCCAGGGCATCGTCCCAGCTCACGCGCACGAACTCATCCTGCCCGCGAATACCTTGCGGTTTATCCGGTGACGCCAGAAAGCCTTTACGCACCATCGGCCAGCGTACGCGGGTTTTGCTATGTACCTGATCGCGAACGACGGTCTGTAAAGAGTTGAGATGGCGCGAAGGCAAAGCCCCGCGAGACGACAGCACGGTGTCGCCATCGGTTTCGACCAGCATCGGCCCCCAGTGGGCGGCGGTCAGAATGGTTTTTGTTGAGGTGCTCAAAGCGTGCGCTCCTGGTTGCGTGCAGGTATGACGGCCTTTCATTGAGGCAGTTTATCGTTTGTGACAAATTTCAGAGTTATACACTGAATTTTCTCCGTATTCGGACGTCATAATCCACTGCCACGTCCGTCGTGGCAAAGAATAAAAAGGATTAAGGAAATAAGATGAAAAAACGCGTACTCGTTATTGCCGCTCTGGTGAGCGGTGCACTGGCTGTTTCAGGCTGCACAACCAACCCTTACACCGGCGAACGCGAAGCGGGTAAATCCGGCATTGGCGCGGGTATTGGTTCCCTGGTGGGCGCTGGCGTTGGCGCACTCTCCTCCTCCAAGAAAGATCGCGGTAAAGGTGCGCTGATTGGCGCAGCGGCAGGCGCAGCCCTGGGCGGCGGCGTGGGTTATTACATGGATGTGCAGGAAGCAAAACTCCGTGACAAAATGAAAGGTACAGGCGTGAGCGTGACGCGCAGCGGTGACAACATCATCCTGAACATGCCAAACAACGTGACCTTTGACAGCAGCAGCGCGACGCTGAAACCCGCAGGCGCGAACACCCTGACCGGCGTGGCCGCGGTGCTGAAAGAGTACAACAAAACTGCCGTGAACGTGATTGGCTACACCGACAGTACCGGCAGCCAGGATCTGAACATGCGTCTGTCGCAGCAGCGTGCCGATTCCGTGGCCAGCTCGCTGATCACCCAGGGCGTAGAAGCGAACCGCATCCGCACCAGCGGCATGGGGCCGGCTAACCCGATCGCCAGCAACAGCACGGCGGAAGGCAAAGCGCAGAACCGCCGCGTTGAGATTACGTTGAGCCCTGTGCAGTAGGTTAAAGCAAAACGGCAACCCTGTTGCCGTTTTAGTGTTTGCGCCCTCTCCCGTGGGAGAGGGTTGGGGTGAGGGCATCAGACCGCCACCCGGCAAATTGCTTGATTCGTCAGATTTTCCCGTTAAGGTATTCTCACTAAATTCAGGGAAATCAGCGATGAGCAAACCAACCCGGGCCACCATCAGCGACGTGGCGAAAGCCGCCAAAACCGGTAAAACCAGCATTTCACGCTACCTCAACGGCGAGAAACACCTGCTTTCCGATGCACTGCTGGCGCGAATTGAACAGGCCATTGCCGATCTCGACTACCGTCCCAGCCTGATGGCGCGCGGCCTCAAGCGGGGTCGTACCCGTCTGATTGGCCTCATCATCGCCGATATCACCAACCCTTACTCCGTTAACGTCCTCAGCGGCATTGAGGCGGCGTGCCGTGAGAAAGGCTTTACCCCGCTGGTCTGTAACACCAATAACGAAGTTGATCAGGAGTTGCACTACCTCGATCTGCTGCGCAGCTATCAGGTGGAAGGGATCGTGGTCAATGCCGTCGGGATGCGCGAAGAGGGACTAAATCGCCTGCAACAATCGTCGCTGCCGATGGTGCTTATTGACCGCAAAATCCCGGAATTTGCCTGCGATGTGGTCGGGCTGGATAACACCCAGGCGGCCACCACTGCCACCGAACATCTGATTGAACAGGGTTTCGAAGCCATTTTGTTCCTGAGCGAACCGCTGGGTATGGTTAACACCCGCCGCGACCGCCTGGCTGCATTTCGTGCCACGCTGGCGCGTTATCCCGGTGTGATCGCCGAAAATGCCGAAATCTCCCTCCATGAAGCCGGTCAGCTGGATAATACCCTGCGCCAGTTCCATACCCGCCATCGGGGTATGCGCAAAGCGGTGATCTCCGCGAACGGGGCGCTGACGCTTCAGGTTGCCCGCTCGCTTAAACGCATTGGCCTGCACTGGGGCAGCGACATCGGCTTACTCGGCTTTGATGAACTGGAGTGGGCTGAACTTGCTGGCGTAGGCATTACCACCCTCAAACAACCCACCTGGCAGATCGGCTATGCCGCGGTTGAACAAGTGGTTCGCCGCATTGAAGGCACACGCGACGCCGTACGCGAGCAGGTTTTTTCTGGCGAGCTGATCGTTCGCGGCTCTACTGCCCGTTAAATTCCCCTTCGTGACAGCGATCATAAATTCAGCATCCCGATCTTTTCTTTGGAACCGGTTCCATCTAGCGTAATACTATCGATTACGCCCTGGAGTCAGGAAATGAGCAGGAAAATTATGGTGGTCACCGCCGCGTATGGCGCGGATCAGGTGCGACAAGCAGGCGGTCAACGGGCGATGCTTCCCGTTATTGCCGGCGCAGGGGCTGATGGCGTTGAAATCCGCCGCGAGCTCTTCAGCAGCGACGAGTTAATGGCCCTGCCTGCGCTCGGCGAGTCCATTGAACTGCTGGGTTTACTGGCGTGCTACTCCGCCCCGGCCCCCCTGTTTATGCCCGATGGAACCCTCAACCCGGATCTTCCGCGCTACCTTAGCGAAGCCAGCACCCTGAACGCCCTGTGGCTTAAAGTCTCGCTGGGCCATTTCAGCGACAAACAACCGCTTGAAGCCCTGCGCGTACTGCTGGTTGAAAGCGGCATGACGCTGGTGGTGGAAAACGACCAGACCGACTGCGGTCAGCTCGCTCCGATGCAGCGCTTCAAAGCCGCCTGCCGGGTAATGGCGCTGCCGGTCACGCTGACGTTCGATATGGGCAACTGGCTGTGGGTTGGCGACTCCCCGGAAGAGGCTGCACGTCAGTTGGCTCCCGCCGTGAGCTACATTCATGTGAAGGCCGCGATCCCGCATAAGGCGCAATTCCGCGCCGTCGCGCCGGATCAGACCGATTCTCGCTGGCGGGATCTGCTTAATCAACTCCCTGCCGATGCGCCACGCGGTATCGAATTTCCGCTGGAAGGGACGGATCTCACCGCCGTCACCCGCCATTACGTCAACCTGCTGCGCGAGGAGTAAACCATGCACAAGACGCTGGATGTCATCACCATCGGCGAGGCCATGGCGATGTTTGTCGCCACCGAAACAGGCGAGCTGAGCGCAGTGGAGCACTTTATCAAACGCGTTGCAGGTGCTGAGCTGAATGTTGCTACCGGCCTTGCGCGGCTGGGGCTGAATGTTGGCTGGGTAAGCCGCGTGGGAAATGACAGCTTTGGCCATTTCGTACTCGACTCGCTGAAAAAAGAGGGCATTGATGGCGCAGGCGTGACTCTCGACGGACGCTTCCCGACGGGCTTTCAGCTGAAATCTAAAGTTGAAAATGGAACCGATCCCATCGTGGAGTATTTCCGTAAAGGCTCAGCGGCAAGCCATCTCTCCGTGGATGATTATCACGCCGCGTATTTCTCCTCCGCGCGCCACCTGCACCTGAGCGGCGTGGCGGCGGCGCTCTCGGCCAGTTCGTACGATTTACTCGATCATGCCGCTTCGGCAATGAAAGCGCAGGGCAAAACGATCTCCTTTGATCCAAACCTGCGTCCGGTGCTGTGGAAAAGCGAAGCGGAGATGGTTGAGAAACTCAACCGACTGGCGTTTCAGGCGGACTGGGTACTGCCGGGGGTAAAAGAGGGAATGATCCTCACTGGCGAGAGCACGCCGGAAGGCATTGCTGATTTTTACCTCAACAAAGGAGTAAAAGCCGTGGTGCTGAAAACCGGTGCTGACGGTGCATGGTTCAAAACTGCCGACGGCGAGCAAGGCGCCGTCGCTGCGGTAAAAGTCGACAACGTGGTCGATACCGTGGGTGCGGGCGATGGGTTTGCCGTCGGGATCATCAGCGCCCTGCTGGAGGGCAAACCGCTGTCGCAGGCCGTGGCGCGAGGCAACAAAATTGGTTCGCTGGCGATTCAGGTGCAGGGCGACAGCGAAGGATTACCAACACGAGCAGAGCTCGGAATCTAAATTCTCTCTCCCACAGGGAGAGGGCCAGGGTGAGGGCAGCAATCCGCACCAGATAATTAAGCCACCGTGTACCCTACAGACAACGGCGGCAACAACCTCAACAACAGAGGCAAGCCTATGAACAGTTCGACCAATGCAGTAAAACGCTGGTGGTACATCATGCCAATCGTGTTTATCACGTACAGCCTGGCGTACCTTGATCGTGCCAACTTCAGTTTTGCATCCGCCGCCGGGATCAACGAAGACCTCGGGATCACCAAAGGGGTTTCCTCCCTGCTGGGCGCCCTCTTCTTCCTGGGTTATTTCTTCTTCCAGATCCCCGGCGCGATTTACGCTGAACGCCGCAGCGTGCGAAAGCTCATTTTCATCTGCCTGATCTTATGGGGTGCATGTGCATCGCTGACTGGCGTGGTGAATAATATTCCTGCTCTGGCGGCTATTCGCTTTATTCTCGGCGTGGTTGAGGCGGCCGTCATGCCAGCAATGCTGATTTACATCAGCAACTGGTTCACAAAATCTGAGCGTTCACGTGCCAATACGTTCCTGATACTCGGTAACCCGGTCACCGTGCTGTGGATGTCGGTGGTTTCCGGCTATCTGATCCAGTCCTTCGGCTGGCGCGAGATGTTCATCATCGAAGGGGTTCCCGCGATTATCTGGGCCTTCTGCTGGTGGGTGCTGGTGAAAGATAAGCCAGCCCAGGCAAAATGGCTTTCTGAAGACGAAAAAGCCGCACTCCAGGCGCAGCTGGATAAAGAGCAGCAGGGGCTGAAAGCGGTGCGTAACTACGGCGAAGCCTTCCGCTCCCGGAACGTTATTCTGCTATGCGCACAGTATTTTACCTGGAGTATTGGCGTGTACGGCTTTGTTCTGTGGCTGCCGTCGATTATCCGCAGCGGCGGTGAAAACCTTGGCATGGTGGAAGTGGGCTGGCTGTCATCAGTGCCTTACCTGGCTGCAACCATCGCGATGATTATCGTCTCCTGGGCATCGGACAAGCTGCAAAACCGTAAGCTGTTCGTCTGGCCACTCCTGCTGATCGCTGCTTTTGCCTTCATTGGTTCCTGGGCCGTAGGCGCGAACCACTTCTGGGCCTCGTATACGCTGCTGGTGATTGCGGGTGCGGCCATGTATGCCCCGTATGGTCCGTTCTTTGCCATCATCCCGGAAATGCTGCCGCGTAACGTCGCAGGGGGCGCGATGGCGCTGATCAACAGTATGGGTGCGCTGGGTTCGTTCTTTGGCTCGTGGTTTGTGGGCTATCTGAACGGCGCCACCGGCAGCCCTTCAGCTTCTTACATCTTTATGGGGGTGGCGCTTTTTGCCTCGGTATGGCTTACTCTGATCGTTAAGCCTGCTAATAATCAACAGCTACCCGTCGGCGCACGCCACGCCTGAATCCTTTTAAATCAACGGAGATTAGCATGAAGCCGTCCGTCATTTTGTACAAAGCACTGCCTGAAGATCTGCAAAAACGCCTGGAGGAACACTTTACCGTTACCCGGGTAAAGAACCTCAGCCCGCAAACCGTGGCACAGCACGCCGACGCGTTTGCCTGCGCCGAGGGCCTGCTGGGTTCAAGCGAAAAGGTGGATGCAGCGCTACTGGAGAAAATGCCGAAGCTTCGTGCAACCTCAACCGTTTCTGTGGGCTACGACAATTTCGACGTGGATGCGCTTAACGCGCGCAACATCCTGCTGATGCACACGCCACATGCTCTGACGGAAACCGTCGCCGACACGCTGATGGCGCTGGTGCTCAGCACTGCTCGTCGCGTGGTGGAAGTTGCTGAGCGCGTGAAAGCGGGCGAATGGACGAAAAGCATTGGCCCGGACTGGTTCGGCGTGGACGTACATGGCAAAACGCTGGGGATTGTTGGGATGGGCCGTATCGGTCTGGCGCTGGCACAGCGCGCCCATTTCGGCTTCAACATGCCCATTCTGTATAATGCCCGCCGTCATCACGCTGAAGCTGAAGAACGTTTCAACGCCCGTTACTGCGAGCTTGATACGTTGTTGCAGGAAGCCGACTTTGTCTGCCTGATCCTGCCGCTGACGGATGAAACGCGTCATCTCATCGGCAGGGCGGCGTTTGAAAAGATGAAGAAATCGGCCATTTTCATCAACGCAGGTCGCGGCCCGGTGGTCGATGAGAAGGCGCTGATTGAGGCACTGCAAAACGGTGAGATCCACGCCGCCGGTCTGGACGTGTTTGAACAGGAGCCACTGCCGGTGGATTCTCCGCTACTGAACATGCCAAACGTCGTCGCCCTGCCCCACATCGGCTCTGCAACTCACGAAACACGCTACAACATGGCGGCGACCGCCGTGGATAATCTGATTGCCGCGCTCGGCGGTAAAGTGGATAAGAACTGCGTTAACCCGCAGATACAACAGTAGAAACGAAAAAACCCGCCAGAAGGCGGGTTTTTGAATTTTGTGCTACTGGGTTGGAAGCTTACAGGCTTACAACGTTACCAGCTGCTGGGCCTTTAGCGCCGCTTTCGATGGTGAAGGAAACTTTCTGACCTTCATCCAGAGATTTGTAGCCATCGTTCTGGATAGCAGAGAAGTGTACGAACACGTCTTTAGAGCCATCGTCAGGAGTGATGAAGCCGAAACCTTTATCAGCGTTGAACCATTTTACCAGACCAGTCATTTTAGCAGACATAGAAATTACCTTATTAACAAATATATTGTGCCTTCCGGCTTGATGGATTGCGTTACAGATTTTTAAGCGATGAAGGAAGGGTCACTACGAAGGGTATCTATGGATAACAATCTGGACTGCTTTACTAAACTGCTTTAGGTCTGTGTAACAAACCGACGAAGATAGTTATACCGATATGGTAGAAGAATGACAAGCGTTATTTTCATCATGCATAAAAAAACCCCGCCGAAGCGGGGGTTTTTCTTATTCCGTTGCAGCGACCGCTGCGCTCCAGGCCTGGCTAAAGGCCTGATGCTGGGACGCCAGCGGCCCTATCAGCGTATTGTACTGACTCGCCTGCTGGGAGGTCGGGAACTGGATACCGTTAGAGACGAAGCTCACCTGCGTACCCTGCTCATTAATAAAGTCACCCACCTGAACCAGCTGCTGAGTAAAGACCTGCGCCGCCGGGATCAGTGGTTGCAAGGCGTTTGACGGCTTGGTCACGACTTTCTCATACACCTGATCATAAACCGGCTTGAGATCCTCGTCCTGCTTCAACGCGGAGCGCGACGCATCAGCCTGCATTTTGGCATTTTGCAACTGCTGGCTCAGCACCCCAAGGGCGCCATTGGACTGGCGCAGCGGTTCGCGCTGGGTCATATAATCCTGTGGAACGCGAATGGCATTGACGCTATCCACGACCGGGCGAATACCCGAATCCATCGCCTGGCTTACCTGCTGTGAATAGCCATACAGAATGGCGTAATCCGACACGAATGGACCAAACTGTTTTTTCTGATCCGCAGTCAGCGTTGGTAAACGCTCGCCGCTACGCATCACTGTATTCTGTAGAAAATCGATAAACGCTTTGCGCTGATCGCCTTCTTTATCGAAACACCCACTCAGGCTAACAACCATCAACAACGCCGCAATAGGCGCAAACCAGCGAGAGCAGGACTTTCCTGTCGCCATTTTATTACTCCTTTCACCCAAAAAGCGCACACCGGCACACGCGTGCCCAACGCTGACAAGGATAGTCCAGGTCAGCCTTGCAAGATAGAGTTTTCATGCAAAACGGGTATTGCCGTTTTTGTACTGACTATTTACAAAAAAATACCTGTGCATCCCTACATATGATTAATCAGGTAATTAGCATAACTATCCATATAGCTGAAACGGGTAAAGCGATCGTTATCGCACAATTAATCACAACCGTGACGATCCTGTGTTTGGTTTAGGGACTATTCTTAACATGCTCTCTGATGTTCATGATCCCGATGTGTGATTTATGAGGAGTTCTCAATGGAATTAAAAGATCCTGAGTTTGAGCTGCTGAGCAGCCTGGAACAGATTATTTTTAAAGATGTACCGCCGACGGTTACCCTGAATCAAAAGTCCAATCCTTTTAGTGAATTTGAGCGTTTACGCAAAGGGTCGGGCCTGAAAACAGATGAATTCGCAAGAGCGATGGGTGTCAGCGTAGCGATGGTGCTGGAGTGGGAGTCAAAGCGTGAAAAACCTACCCCAGCCGAGCTAAAGCTGATGCGCCTGATCCAGGCAAACCCTGACCTTCGCAAGCAGTTAGCCTGATAAAGTTTGTTTGCCCCCGCCCTTGCGGGGGCTTGTGTTTAGAGGCTTTCACATCGCCATCCCGACTCTTCCCACACCAGCTCATGCGTCAGCTTTAATCCTGCTAAAAACGCTTCATCGTGCGACACCACCAGCAGCGCGCCGGGATAATCGGCCAGGGCCGCTTCAATGGCCTGAACGGAAGCCAGATCGAGGTGGTTGGTCGGCTCATCCAGAAGCAACAGCTGCGTTGCCGCTTCACGCCACAATACGCAGGCCAGTGCGGCCTTCAGGCGCTCGCCGCCGCTTAGATCGGCCAGTGGAAGTGTCACTTTCTCTGCGCCCAGCTGAAGCTGCGCTAAACGGGTACGCAGCGCCCCCTCTTCGAGCGGCGTATTGCCCAGGCTAAGGTGTGTCATCACCGACTGCGACAGATCCAGCCGGGAAAGATGCTGATCGAGATAAGCACATCTGACGGAGACCTTACAGGTTCCCGTAACAGGGGCGGTTTCGCCCAACATCACTTTCAACAGCGTGGATTTCCCACAGCCGTTCGGCCCGCGTAGCGCCACGCGCATCGGGCCATCCATTCGCCAGTTTATCGGGGAGACAGGCACGTGCGGAAGCACCAGTTCTTCCAGCACCAGCACCTGTTTTCCTTCCGGGATTTCACTGCCCGGCAGGGTAAACATCACCGCGTTATCCTCTTCAACCCGCTCGCGTGCCTGGTTAACCGCAGCGTTCAGGGCATGATTTTGATCGCTATGCTGTTTTTTCCAGGAACCAATCCGCTCTTTCGCCGCCCCTTTGTATTTGACCCGTTCAAACGAGGCGATGTTAAGGCTGTCGACCGTGCGAAGCGTTTTGGCCGAACGACGCTGGCTGTCGTCATGCTCTTTATGCATACGGGCGCGGGTACGCTTGCGTTCGGTGGCAGCATGCTCCAGCGCGGCGCGGGCAGCCAGCTGCTCAGCATCACGCTGGGTTCGATAGTCAGCATAATTCCCGCCGTAGCTGCGCAAGCCCAACGCGCTCAGTTCAAGGATACGCGGTACCTGGGCCAGCAACTCACGGTCGTGAGAGGCCACCAGCACCCCGCCCTGATACCGGGAAAGCTGCTCGTAGAACCACACGCGGCCTTGACTGTCGAGGTGGTTGGTCGGTTCGTCCAGCAGCAGGAAATCAGCATCCGCGGTGAATGCGCCGCACAGCAAGGCACGAATGCGCTCGCCGCCGCTTAGCTCTGCCGCGCGTTTGTTCGGCTCAAAAGAGGGAAGTTTTGCAGCGATAAAAGCCTGGCTTAGCCGTTCAGCCAGATCCCAGTAACCATCGAGCGTGTCGAGATCGTCGGGTTCATAATGACCGCCGTCGATGCGCGTGCGCGCCGCAAAGATCGCGTCGTAACCAAGCAGTCCGGCAAGAGTCGTATCCGCAGAAATATCCTGCTGCTGCGCCACATAGACGTGTGTACCAAAGCGCTCAATGTGACCGCTGGCGGGTTCATCAACCCCTGCCAGCAGACGCAGAAGGCGTGTTTTACCGCTGCCGTTGCGGCCAACCAGCGCACACACTGACGCATCCAGAGAAAGATTCAGTGGACCAAAAAGGATATCGCCCGTCGCAAACTGACAGGTGACCTGATGCAAAATAAAAGAGGGGGATTGCGCAAAATGAGCCATAAGCACTCCTGAATGAAATCAAAACATCCCCTGCCGACGCGATGCGTTGAGCAAGGATCGAAATTCATCAGTCGTGTTTGTTCATTTTTGGGGGGCGCTCCTGAGGGCGAAATTTAACGGGAACAAGAATAACGGCAATGCGCCGCCCATTTCAAGGTTAAATTTTCACCAGCGCTATTGCCCGAGCGTAAAAAACCCGCCGAAGCGGGTCTCACAATCAGATAAACGCAAACGCATCGCCAAACAGACGATCTTCCCGCGCGTCACGCTCGTTGCAGAACAGGTCGCGGGCAATTTTCGCCATTTCAAAGCGACCGGCAATGTAGATATCGTGCCCGGCCAGCGTTCCGTGATCCTGCAATACCGCAGTCAGCACCGTGCCGCTGCGCCCGCGCCAGCCCTCTTCCGGCTGCTCGACGACCGGCTCGATGCGCAGGTTTGGATGATTGACGCTCAGCGCTTCCAGCTCAGACAGATCGTAAAGGTGCTTCTCTTCACGGCCGCCCCAGTAGATGGTGATATCGCGATTTGGATTACGCGCCAGCGCCGTCAACAGAATAGAGCGGACATAGGAGAAGCCTGTACCACCGGCAATCAGGATCAGCGGACGGTCTTCGTCTTCACGCAGCCAGGCCTCGCCATGAGGAATATCGACCACGATTTCACGCTCTTTCAGGATGCGATCCATCACGGCCATCGCGTACAGGTTAAGCTCAGACGCACCAATATGCAGCTCAATAAATTCCTTCTCTGCTGGCGTTGAGGCCATAGAGAAAGGACGCTTATCACGCTCGTCCATCACGACCATCAGGTACTGACCGGCACGGAATGAGAATGCCGCTTCAGGAACCAAACGGACGCGATATACGGTGTCGGTAATAGCATCTACCGACGTCACTTTACAGCTTAAGGTTGTCATTCGCTCTCTCTGTCGGGAAGTCTATAGGGCTAAACGGTCTTATTCTGCCTTACCGTTATTCATTATGGCCAGCTCGTCCCAGATCGCGTCAATTCGCGCGGTCACGGCAGGATCTTTTTCGATCGGGCGACCCCATTCACGGTCGGTTTCGCCAGGCCATTTGTTCGTGGCATCCAGACCCATTTTTGAACCAAGGCCGGAAACCGGCGAGGCAAAGTCCAGATAATCAATCGGCGTGTTTTCCACTAACACCGTATCACGCGCCGGATCCATACGCGTGGTGATGGCCCAGATGACGTCATTCCAGTCGCGGGCATTGACGTCATCATCGCAGACAATCACAAACTTGGTATACATAAACTGGCGCAGGAAAGACCATACGCCCATCATCACGCGCTTAGCGTGACCGGCATACTGCTTCTTCATCGTCACCACCGCCAGGCGATACGAACACCCTTCCGGCGGCAGATAAAAATCAACAATTTCCGGGAACTGCTTTTGCAGGATCGGCACGAACACTTCGTTCAGCGCCACGCCAAGTACCGCCGGTTCATCCGGTGGACGGCCGGTGTAGGTAGAGTGATAGATGGCATCTTCACGCTGGGTAATGTGCGTGACGGTGAATACCGGGAAGTTATCCACTTCGTTGTAATAGCCGGTGTGGTCGCCGTACGGCCCTTCGGGTGCCAGCTCGCCCTGTTCAATGTAACCTTCCAGCACGATCTCTGCGCTGGCTGGCACTTCCAGGTCATTTGAGATGCACTTCACCACTTCGGTTTTGGTGCCGCGCAGCAGCCCTGCAAAGGCATATTCCGACAGCGTATCAGGAACAGGCGTCACCGCGCCCAGAATGGTTGCCGGATCGGCACCCAGCGCGACGGAAACCGGGAAGCGTTCGCCCGGATGGGCCGCGCACCACTCCTGGAAATCCAGCGCGCCACCGCGGTGGGACAACCAGCGCATGATGAGCTTGTTCTTGCCAATCAGCTGCTGGCGATAAATGCCGAGGTTTTGACGCTCTTTATGCGGCCCACGCGTCACGGTGAGGCCCCAGGTAATCAGCGGTGCGGCATCTTCAGGCCAGCACTGCATAATGGGAATTTTGGTCAGATCAACTGCATCGCCTTCCAGCACTTTTTGCTGGCATGGCGCGCCGCGCAGGCGTTTGGTGGGCATATTCAACACCTGCTTAAACTGCGGCAGCTTGTCGAACAGGTCGCGGAACCCTTTTGGCGGCTCCGGCTCTTTCAGAAAGGCCAGCAGTTTGCCCACTTCACGTAACGCCGTGACATCTTCCTGCCCCATGCCCATCGCCACGCGGCGAGGTGTGCCAAACAGGTTGCACAGTACCGGCATAGCGTAGCCTTTTGGGTTTTCAAACAGCAACGCCGGGCCGCCCGCGCGCAGGGTGCGGTCAGCGATTTCTGTCATTTCCAGATACGGATCAACAGGAAGCGTAATGCGTTTGAGTTCGCCCTGCTTTTCCAGCAGCGCCAGGAAGTCGCGTAGATCGTGGTATTTCATGCAGTTAATCATGGCCTCTCTGTAAGCGCTTCATTATACGGCGTAAGACCGCGTGATGCTGTAATTTTGTTAAATTAGCGTGAACTTCCACGACTTACTCTCTTTTTCGCCATTATAATCACCTTAGCGATCCCGCCAGGGTTTTGGTATGCTTGCGCCCCGAACAATGGGAAGAGTGATTATGCAGGCCTGGTATTTACTGTATTGCAAACGCGGGCAACTTCAGCGCGCACAGGAACATCTTGAACGTCAGTCTGTTAACTGCCTGACGCCCGTGATCACGCTTGAAAAAATGCAGCGTGGAAAACGCACGACCGTCAGTGAGCCTCTGTTCCCGAACTATCTGTTCGTTGAGTTCGACCCCGAAGTGATCCACACCACGACGATCAGCGCCACGCGCGGCGTCAGCCATTTTGTACGTTTTGGCGCCCATCCGGCAAGAGTACCGTCATCGGTTATTCATCAGCTCTCTGTCTACCAGCAGCCTGAAGATATTACCGATCCGGAAACCCCTTATGCCGGGGACAGCGTGGTGATCACCGAAGGCGCTTTTGAAGGGTTACAGGCCATCTTCGCTGAACCAGACGGTGAAGCGCGTTCTATGCTGCTGCTCAACCTGCTGAACAAAGAGGTGTTGCAGAGCGTTAAAAACACCGATTTCCGCAAAGTTTAGAACTGCACGCCGAACAGACGACGCACGTTGTCATCGGTTTGGGCTGCCAGCCACTGCGCGTCTTCCCCGCGCCAGTACGCCACTCGCTCAGCAATGTGTCCCAGATAAGCCGGTTCGTTACGTCGTGATGCCGGTTTGGGCTGCATATCCCGGGGCAACAGATACGGCGCATCCGTTTCCAGCAACAAACGATCGGCCGGGATTACGGATAACAGCTCGCGCAGCTCCAGCCCACGACGCTCATCGCACACCCAGCCCGTGATACCCAAGTAAAGCCCGCGGTTCAGGCAATCCAGCGCTTCCTGACGGGAGCCCGTAAAGCAGTGCAACACCGCGCCTGGCAGTTTCTCCAGCCAGGGGTCCAGTAGCGCCAGAAAACGTTCATGCGCATCGCGACAGTGCATAAACACCGGCATCCCCAGCTCTGCAGCCAGCGCGAGCTGGGCGGTAAATGCCTTCTCCTGCTCTTCAGGCGTCGAGAAGTTACGGTTGAAATCAAGCCCGCATTCGCCAATGGCAACCACTTCTGGCGTAGCCGCCAGACGATGAAGCGCCTCAGCGCTTTCCTGCGTCCACTGGCTGCTGTCATGAGGATGCACGCCTGCGGTGGACCAGCAGTGTTGATAGCGTTGCGCCAGCTGCCGTGCCTGCTCACTCTCATGCAGATTTGTTCCCGTCAGTAACAGCCCGTTCACGCCGGCGGCAAAGGCGCGCGCCACCACCTCATCGCGGTCTTTCGCAAACTGGGCGCTGGTCAGGTTAAGCCCGATATCAAACATACGTATCCCCATATGACAACCGCCCTGACGGGCGGTTGGTTTTATTCTTTAGTGGTCTCTTCAGACGGCTCGTCTTCTTCGTCCCGGGTACGCCCCTTTCCGACGTAGAAACGAGCGAAGAATACGCCGACTTCAAACAGGCAGTACATGGGTATCGCCAGTAAGGTTTGCGAGAAGACGTCCGGTGGCGTTAACAGCATACCTACGACAAATGCCCCTACCAGGATGTACGGGCGCTTCTTACGCAGATCGTCAGGCGTGGTCACCCCCACCCAGCAGAGCAGGACAATCGCGACGGGCACCTCGAAGGCGACACCAAAGGCCATAAACAGCGCCATAACGAAGCTGAGGTAGCTGGCGATGTCCGTCGACACCTGTACCCCTTCCGGCGCGGTATGCGTCAGGAAGCCGAAGGCCAGCGGGAAGACAACGAAGTAGGCGAACGCCATACCGATATAAAACAGCAGCGAACTGGACACCAGCAGCGGAATAACCAGCTTGCGTTCATGCCTGTACAGCGCGGGTGCCACAAATGCCCAGACCTGATACAAAATGACCGGCGCAGAGGCAATCAACGACACCCAGAAGGTCAGCTTGATCGGGGTAAAGAACGGCGAGGCAACGTCCGTTGCAATCATCGTTGCGCCCAGCGGCATCTGCTTAATCAGCGGTGCGGAAACCACCTGATAGATATCGTTGGCAAAATAGACCAGACATAAAAAAATGAGGAAAACCGCAATAATGCAGTTTAACAGACGCTTACGCAGCTCAATGAGGTGCGTAATCAGCGGTTGAGTATCATCTACTGCCATGTTTACGCTTTATCACTCGACGAGGGGGATGATTCGGAAACGGGCGCGGCGGGTTTTACCTCAGCCGTTTTGACCACGGGCTCTTCCGGCGGCACCTGCTTTTTCACTTCGGGCTCCTGCGGCGATTGCTCTGGCGAAGCAGCCTGATGTTCCGCGCTGGAAGGCGTCACACCCTCGCGCTGCTCTTCGCTGCCCTTCACCACCGGATTATGGATGGTGTTTGCTTCATCACTCGCCTTCTCAGGATCGTTAACGCTGTATGAGCGCTTCATGGATTCAGCCGCTTCGCGCAACTCATCCATGGATGCTTTCAGCTCCGGCGTCAGGTTATCCATGCTCGCCTTTTCAACCTTTTTCAGGCTGTCCTGAAATTCCTGAAGCTTCAGTTCCTGCGCCAGTTCGTTCTGCACGGTCGTTGCCAGCGAACGGAGCGCACGCACCCAGCCCACGACAGTTTTTACCGCAACGGGTAAACGCTGCGGCCCCAGCACAATCAAACCAATCACAAAGACCAGCAGTAACTCACCAAAACCAATGTCGAACACGAATTACACCTGCTCTTTATCGTGACGTTTGGCCTCTTCCTTTTTGGCTTCGTCCTGCTTATCGGCGATAGATTTAGCGGTAAAATCAGCGTCCTGACCGCTTTTTTCCTGCTTATTCTCATCATCGCTCATGGCTTTCTTGAAGCCTTTGATTGACGCGCCCAGGTCGGAACCAATTGATCCGAGTTTTTTCGTGCCGAACAGCAGCACAACGATGACGGCAATGATCACTAACTGCCAGATACTGATACCACCCATGCGTGTTCCCCAGTGATAGATGATTAATTAGTCAGATCGCATTATACGTATGCAATCCCTCGATAGCGACGCTAATTCAGCGTGTTTTTTGCCAGCCAGCAAGCCAGACAACCACACCGGCAGCCATAATCCAGGCTGGCATCATTTCCCAGTCCGGACGATTGATCAACAGCAACGTGCCGCTTATCAGCAGCGTCGCGCCAATTCCGAAGAGATAGCGGGACTGCCCCTGACGCACGCGACTGGATTGAAGCTCGTGCGCGATTTTATCCATGCTGTGCTGAAGGTTCTTGCTCTGACGCAAACTGTCGTAAACCAGTTCAGGAATTTCTGGCATTTTTTCAATCCAGAACGGGCCTTTCTCTTTAAGCGAGCGAACCAGGGCTGGAATACCGACCTGATCCTTAATCCAGGATTCGAGGAACGGTTTCGCGGTTTTCCACAAGTCTAACTGAGGATAGAGCTGGCGGCCTACGCCCTCAACGTAAAGTAATGTTTTCTGAAGTAAAACTAATTGTGGCTGCACTTCCATATTAAAACGGCGTGCGGTGTTGAACAGGTTGAGCAGAACATGCCCGAAAGAGATCTCTGAGAGCGGCTTTTCAAAAATTGGCTCACAGACGGTACGGATCGCAAATTCAAACTCTTCCACGTTGGTATCTGGCGGAACCCAGCCTGAATCCACGTGCAGTTCGGCCACCTTACGGTAGTCGCGATTGAAGAAAGCGATAAAGTTCTCGGCGAGATAACGCTTATCCTCTTTATTCAGCGAGCCGACAATACCGCAGTCGATGCCGATGTATTTCGGGTCTTCCGGGTGCTCATAGCTGACGAAAATGTTGCCGGGATGCATATCAGCATGGAAGAAGCTGTCGCGGAAAACCTGAGTAAAGAAGACCTGCACGCCGCGCTCGGCCAGCAGCTTCATGTTTGTGCCCTGTTTTTCCAGCGCTACCACGTCCGAGACCGGGATGCCGTAGATACGTTCCATCACCATCATGTTCTGACTGCAATAGTCAGAATAGACTTCAGGAACATACAGCATCGGGCTGTCTTCAAAGTTTCGACGCAGCTGAATGGCGTTCGCCGATTCACGCAGCAGGTTAAGTTCATCGATGAGCGTTTTTTCGTATTCCCGTACCACTTCCAGCGGACGCAGACGGCGGCCATCCGGCAACAGACGCGGCACCCAGCGAGCCAGGCGATAGATCAGCTTCATGTCCGCTCTGATAACCGGCAGGATATCCGGGCGAATCACCTTAATGACCACCTCTTTGCCATTTTCCTTCAGGCGCGCGGTGTGAACCTGCGCAATAGAGGCAGAGGCCAGAGGCTGAATGTCGAAATCATCAAACCAGGTCTCGATGGGGATATTGCCCATCGCTTCTTCGATTTGTTTCTTCGCTCTCTCTCCGTCAAACGGAGCGACGCGGTCCTGCAATAGCGCGAGCTGATCGGCAATCTGCGGCGGGAAAAGGTCGCGACGCGTTGAGAGCATCTGCCCAAACTTGATCCAGACCGGTCCCAGCTCCTGCAACGCAAGACGCAGGCGTGCGCCCAGCTCCTGATCCTTATGGCGATTCGGCATCCAGAACAGCGTGCGACGCCAAAGCCGAAGCGGCAGGGTAATACGCATTCTGGGGATAAGCTCGTCGAGCCCGTAGCTCAAAAAGGTGCGAACGATAAAATAGAGGCGCCGAATTTCACCAGGCGTCATTTGCCCTCCAGTTTTTCCAGCCGTTTGGTTAACGCATCAACTGCGCGCTCAACTGCCGCGGTCTCTTCTGCAAACCAGGCGACTTCTAAAGGCCCAGGCGCCATACGCCACTCTTCGGTCAGCACCTCGGCAGCATAGCGCTGTTGACGGAGCAGGCCTTTACGCAGGAAAGTGGAACCCGTGCGCAGCGTTTTGCTTATCCCTTCAGCCGCGATGTCGCCGATATAGGGCGCCAGCAGTTCCGCGGGGTCAAATTCAGCCTGATCGCTGAGTGCAACGAAGTTCTGTACTACCTGAATATCGCCCTCGACCTCCAGCTCACCGCTGCGAATAAGCGCCGTCATCTGCTGACGGTCACGCAGTTTTGGCAATACGCTCATGTGCGTAATCACCGAGCAGTCAGCCTCGCCTTCCCACTCCCCCAGAACGTCAAGCTGGCGTTCGCTGAAGACCAGCACAAGCGGCGTCGAGAACTCTTTTAAAACGATACGCAGCACCTTTCCGTTAAGCCGCTGACGTGCGGTTTTCAGCGCCGGGGCGCGATACAGAAAGGCATTCAGTACATTCTCGATGCCTGCGGTGACTAAGGGTTTAATGGGCACGGGAAACCTCCACTCAGAACTTGTAACCACGATGCAGCGCGACGACACCCGCCGTCATATTGAAGTATTCCACGTTTTCAAACTCCGCATCCTGCATCATCGCTTTCAGCGTGTCCTGATCCGGGTGCATTCGGATGGATTCGGCCAGATAACGGTAACTTTCTGCATCGTTTGCCACCAGCTCGCCGATGCGCGGCAGAACGTGGAAGGAATAGGCATCGTAAGCTTTGCTCAGCGGGTCGATAATCGGTTTAGAAAACTCGAGTACCAGCAGTCGGCCGCCCGGCTTCAGCACGCGGTACATAGAGCGCAGCGCTTTATCTTTATCGGTCACGTTACGCAGGCCGAAGGAGATGGTGATGCAGTCGAACGTATTGTCCGGGAACGGCAGCGCTTCGGCGTTGGCCTGAACATATTCAACGTTGCCTACCACGCCGATGTTACGCAGCTTTTCGCGTCCCATTTTCAGCATGGAGTCGTTGATATCTGCCAGCACCACGCGACCGGTTTCGCCAACCAGACGGGAGAATTTAGCGGTCAGATCCCCTGTGCCGCCGGCTAAATCCAGCACCTTTTGTCCACGGCGCACGCCGCTGCAATCAATAGTGAAGCGCTTCCACAAGCGATGAATGCCAAACGACATCAAATCATTCATCACATCGTACTTCGCCGCCACGGAATGAAATACGTGGGCCACCATGTCAGCTTTCTGCGCTTTGGCGACAGTCTGAAAGCCAAAGTGCGTTGTGTCTTGTGAATCGTCAACCATCTCAGAGCCTGCTAATCAGTCAAATGTTCGTGAAGTGTAACAGATTGGGCGCATTTGCCCTACGTTTCAACCACCGTGAAAGAAACGCGCCGACTGCGCTTCGGGGGATAAACTCGCCGCTAACCCATTGTCTTCATTGCGGCTATTTTGCTCACCATCGCCTTCACGCAGACGAAACTCTTCGTCCTGAGCCGTAGCCTGCTCCACCAGTTCCGGATTAATCTCGCGTTTAACTTCCACCCCCAGGCTGCGAAACGCCTCCGCCTGCGCCAGCAAATTGCCGCGCCCGGAGGAGAGTTTTTTCATTGCCTGGCGGTAGTTATCCTGCGCGCGATCCAGGCTTTGCCCCACCGAGGACATATCGTCCACAAACAGCCGCATTTTGTCGTACAGCTTGCTGGCGCGATCGGCAATCTGCTGTGCGTTTCGGCTTTGGTGCTCATAACGCCACAGGTTGGCAATGGTACGTAACGCCACCAGCAGCGTGGTGGGGCTGACCAGCATAATGTTATTTTTCAGCGCTTCGGTAATAAGCTCAGGCTGTCTGTCGAGCGCCAGCAGAAATGCAGGCTCGACCGGAATGAACATCAGCACGTAGTCCAGCGATCGCAGCCCCGGCAGCTGCTGATAATCTTTCCTGCCCAGCAGACGAATATGGTTACGCACGGAGGCGATATGCTCCTGCAACGCTGATTCTCGGGTGTAGTCATCGTCAGCGTTGAAGTAGCGCTCATAGGCGACGAGCGTCATTTTGGCGTCGATAACCACATCTTTGCCCTGAGGCAGACGCACAATCACATCCGGCTGCATTCGCGAGCGCGCGTCGTTTTCAATGCTGACCTGCGTCTCATATTCATACCCTTCGCGCAGGCCCGAGGCCTCCAGCACGCGAGTTAAGACCACTTCGCCCCAGTTTCCCTGCGCTTTGTTATCGCCTTTGAGCGCCCGCGTCAGGTTGATTGCCTCCTGCGCCATCTGCGCATTCAGCTGCTGGAGGTTACGGATCTCGTGCGCCAGGGTGTGGCGCTCGCGAGCTTCCTGTCCAAAGCTGTCCTGCACCTGACGGCGAAAGCCGTCCAGCTGTTCGCGCAGCGGCGTCAGCAGGCTGTTCAGGCTCTGGCGGTTCTGCTCATCCACGCGGCGATTGCTGTGCTCAAAAATGCGGTTCGCAAGGTTCTCAAACTGCTCGCTAAGACGCTGCTCGCTGTTGATCATCTGACGGATTTTGTCTTCGGCGTGCAGTTGGGTGGATTCAAGGCGGGTGGTCACTTCCCGGAGATCGGCCTCCAGCGAGGTGTTAATGTCGCGCAGATTGCGCAGTTCGTTATTGAGCAGTTCACACTCATCGCGCCAGTGGTCACACAGCGCAAGCTGTTGTTTCGTCGCGCTGAGTTCGGCGACGATCTCTTCGCGCTCTGCCAGCTGATCGGCTTTCTGCTGAGCATGTTGGTAGCCGCAAATGAGCCAGCCAATCCCCACGCTCACCAGCGCAACTACCGCATAAACCAGGATTGAGATATCCACAATGCCCCCTGCATCCACGTGTAACCCGCACAAAATAGAATTGTGCTGTATGAACGTCCAGTTTGAAAGGGTTTTCCTGCGAGGCGTTACGCAAAAAAGAAAGGCCGAGCATGTCGGCCTTTTAGCACTGAAGAGAGAATTAGATCAGACGGCGCGCCGCTTCAACCACGATTTTCACCGCATGGCTTTCAGTCTGCTTCATGGTTTCAGCGTTCGGGATCTCCTGCTGGGTACGGTTGACGATAACGCCCGCCACCATACCGGCACGCAGACCCTGGCTTGCGCACATGGTCAGCAGCGTCGCAGATTCCATTTCGTAGTTCATGACGCCCATCGACTGCCACTCTTCCATTGAGCCTTTGAAACGGCTCACCACGCGACCAGAGAAGGTGTCGTAACGCTCCTGGCCCGGGTAGAAGGTATCGGAAGAGGCAGTGACGCCCACGTGAGTGGTGGCGCCCACGGACTTCGCGGCTTCAACCAGCGCGGTGGTGCATTCGAAATCAGCCACTGCCGGGAATTCCATCGGTGCAAAGTGCAGGCTTGCCCCGTCCAGACGCACGGATGCGGTGGTAACCAGCACGTCGCCCACGTTGATGTGCGGCTGAATGGCGCCTGTGGTGCCAATGCGCAGGAAAGTACGAATGCCCAGCTGTGCCAGCTCTTCAACGGCGATAGAGGTAGACGGGCCACCGATACCGGTAGAGCACACGATCACCGCTTTACCGTCCAGCTCTGCGCGCCAGGTGGTGAATTCGCGATGCGCTGCCAGCTTAACCGGCTTATCCATCAGCGCGGCGATCTTTTCCACACGCTCAGGATCGCCAGGGACGATAGCAAGCGTAGCCCCTTGTAAATCGTTTTTATTGAGGCCGAGATGAAAAACATCAGACTTAGACATAGGTGACTCCTCTGTGGGTCGGTTTGTCAGAAGAAGTAAAACGGTACTTTACAGAAGCAATGTGCATTATTTCGTGACACACCTCACCATGAATGAAAATGATTGCAGTTAATTTCCATAAAATAGTGATTCACATCACATTAACAAGTTATATCGCCGGGTGCTGCACAAAAGATAGACGCTATAAGGCACTGTGGGTTGTTAACCTGGTGTCTATATTTATCTTTGCGCTAATCCATTCATTGGTACGGAGAATGCCATGACTGAAAAAACCGGTTTTGCACCTGCTGCGGCCCCGCATGCTTCAACCATCGTCTCAACCCCTGAAGAGGCCATTACCGCAGGCGAGACCTCCATTCCCTCCCAGGGAGAGAACATGCCAGCGTACCACGCGCGGCCAAAATCCGCCGATGGCCCGCTGCCCATCGTGATCGTGGTGCAGGAAATATTTGGCGTTCATGAACATATTCGCGACCTCTGCCGCCGTCTGGCGCTGGAAGGTTACCTGGCCGTTGCGCCGGAACTCTATTTCCGTCAGGGCGATCCGAATGATTACAGTGACATCCCGACGCTGTTCAGCAACCTGGTCAGCAAAGTGCCGGACGCGCAGGTGCTGGCCGATCTCGACCACGTTGCCAGCTGGGCAGCGCGCAACGGTGGCGATGCGCATCGTCTGATGGTGACTGGCTTCTGTTGGGGCGGACGCATTAGCTGGTTGTACGCCGCGCATAACCCGCAGCTAAAAGCGGCCGTGGCCTGGTACGGCAAGCTGGTGGGTGAAAAAACGCTGAATTCACCGAAGCAACCTGTTGATATTGCCACGGATTTAAATGCGCCTGTGTTGGGGCTCTATGGCGGTCAGGATACCGGGATCCCGCTTGATACGGTCGAGACCATGCGCCATGCGTTGCGCGCAGCAAACGCGAAGGCGGAAATTGTGGTGTATCCGGAAGCCGGGCACGCCTTTAATGCCGATTATCGTCCGAGCTATCACGCGGAATCGGCGAAAGATGGCTGGCAGCGGATGCTGACATGGTTTAGCCAGTACGGCGGGAAAAAAGCGTAAAAGCAAAAAGCCCGGTGGCGGCTACGCCTGACCGGGCCTACATTTCATCAAGCCTGACGCAACTTTTGCGCCGCCTTCACCATGTTCGCCAGCGCCGCGCGGGTTTCAGGCCAGCCACGGGTTTTCAGGCCGCAGTCCGGGTTTACCCAAAGACGTTCCGCCGGAATGCGCTGGGCCGCTTTTTGCAGCAGCGATTCAATCCACTCCACGCTTGGCACATTCGGGGAGTGAATGTCGTAGACGCCCGGCCCGATTTCGTTCGGGTAGTCGAACTCTTCGAACGACTCCAGCAATTCCATGTCTGAACGCGAGGTCTCGATGGTGATCACATCGGCGTCGAGCGCGGCAATGGAGTCCATGATGTCGT
Organism: Enterobacter cloacae complex sp.6700776; assembly: GCF_048284255.1. Lineage (NCBI taxonomy): Bacteria > Pseudomonadati > Pseudomonadota > Gammaproteobacteria > Enterobacterales > Enterobacteriaceae > Enterobacter > Enterobacter cloacae complex sp.6700776. The sequence continues at coordinate 38,116 of NZ_JBLVYK010000010.1, forward strand.
TAAATTCGCAGTAACACATGTGGGTGTGGATCTGCGTATCGTCCTTCGCGACAGCCGCGTTGAGGCGGAACGCCTCCACGCCCCACTGTAAGTAAGCATCCCAGTCGCTGCGACGCAGCGGCAAACCTTCACGCAGCGCAGGTTCGTCGATCTGAATGATACCAATCCCGGCCGCTTCCAGATCCGCAACTTCATCGCGCAGCGCCAGGGCGATCTGTTTGGCGATGGTTTCCCGGGTTACGTCTTCACGTGGGAACGACCAGCAGAGAATGGTCACCGGACCCGTCAGCATGCCTTTTACCGGTTTGTCGGTCAGAGACTGGGCATACTTCGCCCACTCCACGGTAATCGCTTCCGGGCGGCTGACGTCGCCGATTACCACCGGCGGCTTCACGCAGCGGGAGCCGTAGCTCTGCACCCAACCGTTCTGGGTAAAGACAAACCCGTCCAGGTGCTCACCGAAGTATTCCACCATGTCGTTACGCTCGGCTTCACCGTGCACCAGCACGTCCAGTCCTAAACGTTCCTGCTCGATAATCGCCTGTTTGATGTGTTCCGCAATACCGGTGCGGTAGTGATTCGCATCCAGATTGCCCTTTTTGAAGTCCAGGCGCAGGCTGCGGATCTCGGTAGTCTGCGGGAAGGAGCCGATTGTCGTGGTCGGCCACGCGGGCAGGTTAAAGCGCGCACGCTGGGCTTCGGCGCGCACTTCATACGGGCTCTGGCGCTGGCTGTCCTGGGCGGTGATGGCTGCCAGACGTTTTTCCACTGCCGGGTTATGCACGCGCGTCGAGTGACGGCGCGCCTGGATCGGAGCGCTCCAGTCGCTAATCGCTGCCGTGTCGCCGCTGTTCAACGCGTCGCGCAGCAGAGCCAGCTCCTCACACTTTTGCAGGGCGAAGGCAAACCAGCTTTTCACCTCAGGGTCGAGTCGGGTCTCCACGCTCAGGTCAATCGGGCTATGCAGCAGGGAACAGGAAGAAGCCACCCACAATTCACGTTTACCGACTATGTCTTTAATTTGTGCATATTTCTCGGTGAGATCGGCACGCCAGACGTTACGACCATTCACCAGACCGGCAGAGAGCAGCCAGTCCACTGGCAGACGCTTGTGCAACTCTGCTACATCGTCTTTGCCGTGAACGAGGTCAACGTGCAGACCCTGAACCGGCAGCGCGGTAATGGTTTTCAGGTTCGGCGTGACGCCTTCGAAGTAGGTGGTCAGCAGCAGCTTCACCTGCCCGGTGAGCGCGTTATACGCCGGTTTGAAGGCGTCCAGCCACGCCTGTGGCAGCTCAAGCACCAGCGCCGGTTCATCGATTTGCACCCACTGAATGCCGCGTTTGCCCAGCTCAATCAGCACCTGCTTATAAACCGGCAGAATGTCGTTCAGCAGGCTGAGGCGGTCGAACTGTTCGCCTTTCACTTTGCCCAGCCACAGGTAGGTTATCGGCCCCAGCAGCACGGGTTTCACCTGGTGACCCAGCGCCAGCGCTTCGTCCACTTCATCCAGAAGCTGGGTCCAGGTCAGTTTGAACTGCTGGCCTTTAACGAACTCCGGCACCATATAGTGATAGTTGGTGTTGAACCACTTGGTCATTTCCGCCGCTGCCGCTGGCTCACCCGTTGGCGCGCGGCCACGGCCGATGCGGAACAGGGTATCGATATCCACCGATCCATCGTTGTTCTGATGACGAGCCGGCACGTTGCCAAGCAGCAGGCTGGTGGTCAGAACATGGTCGTACCAGGCGAAATCGCCCACCGGCAGCAGGTCAATGCCCGCCTGTTTTTGCTGATCCCAGTGACGCGCGCGCAGCTCACGTCCCACCGCCAGCAGTTCTTCACGGGTGGCGTTACCTGCCCAGTAGCTTTCTTGCGCTTTTTTTAGCTCGCGACGCAGGCCAACGCGAGGGAAACCGAGAGTGTGAGTGCGGATTGTCATGGTATGCCCCTTGTGAAATTCGTTATTTAGACGTCCAGATGTTTACACATCTATAATTGGCAGGTACTGTATATTCCTCAAGCGCAAAATGTTCATGGCGAAGTGAAGGACTTTCATGATCGAGATAAAACACCTGAAAACGCTACAAGCGTTGCGGAACTGCGGTTCTCTTGCGGCGGCAGCGGCCACGCTGCACCAGACTCAGTCTGCCCTTTCTCACCAGTTCAGCGATCTGGAACAACGCCTCGGCTTTCGTCTTTTTGTGCGTAAGAGCCAGCCTTTGCGCTTTACGCCGCAGGGCGAAATTTTGCTTCAGCTGGCGAACCAGGTGCTGCCGCAGATTGCCAGCGCGTTGCAGTCCTGCAACGAGCCGCAGCAGACCACCCTGCGCATCGCCATTGAGTGTCACAGCTGTATTCAGTGGCTGACCCCCGCGCTTGAGAATTTCCGCCAGAAGTGGCCGCAGGTGGAGATGGACTTCAAGTCCGGCGTCACGTTTGATCCGCAGCCGTCGCTTCAGCAGGGTGAGCTGGATCTGGTGATGACCTCTGATATTCTGCCGCGCAGCGGTCTGCACTATTCGCCAATGTTTGATTTTGAGGTACGTCTGGTGCTGGCCCCGGACCATCCGCTGGCCGCCAAAACGCGTATCACGCCGGAAGATCTGGCAACGGAGACGCTGCTGATTTACCCGGTACAGCGCAGTCGTCTGGATATCTGGCGCCATTTCCTGCAACCCGCAGGCATCAGCCCACAGCTGAAAAGCGTGGATAACACGCTGCTGTTAATTCAGATGGTGGCGGCCAGAATGGGAATTGCGGCGCTGCCGCACTGGGTGGTCGAGACGGTTGAACGCCAGGGTCTGGTGGTTACCAAAACCCTGGGTGAAGGACTGTGGAGCCGGCTGTACGCCGCCGTGCGCGACGGCGAGCAGCGTCAGCCGATTACGGAAGCGTTTATTCGCTCAGCGCGGAACCACGCGTGCGACCATCTTCCGTTTGTGCGGAGCGCGGAGCGACCCAGCGGCGATGTACCCACAGCGAAGCCAGGATCACCGTTCCCCCAATAAGGAAACTCGGCCAGTGCGGCTGTTCCTGCCAGATGGCGAGGTTCACCAGTAGCCCCGCCGGCACGTGCACGTTGTTCATGATCCCCAGCGTTCCGGCGTCTACCTGCGTCGCGCCGTAGTTCCACATAAAGTAGCCCAGCCCCGAGGCCACCACGCCCAGCCAGACCAGAACGCTCCACTGCACGGTGGTGGTCGGCAGCTTTTGCGGGTTGCCGAGCATAAACCATGCCGCAATCGCGACAATCGCCGCGCCCATATAGAACCACGCAAACGCGTTATGCTGCGGCATCGGGCGGGTCTCCATCAGGCGTTTATAGCCCACCATCCCGATGGCGAAGCTGATATTGGCCAGCTGGACGAACATCAGCCCGGTCCAGAAGTGATCGCTCACCTTGTCATAGCGAATTATCGCCGCGCCAATGACTGCCAGCGCCGCGCTCAGCAGATATCCCCAGCGCAGGCGGCGCCTGCTGAGCAGGTCGTAAATCAGCGTGATATAGAGCGGCGTGAGCACGGTAAAGAGCAGAAATTCCGAGACGGAGAGGTAGACGTAAGCCCGGAAGCTGAACAGGTACATGATGCCGAGCTGCATCGCGCCTACCAGCATGTACAGCAGAATGGTTTTCAGCGATTGCCCGCGGGTACGCAGGAACGGCAGGAACACCAGCGCCGCCAGCCCCACACGCATCAGCACCGAAAAGTAGCTGTCGACCGATCCGGCAAGGTATTCGCCAATCAGGCTAAAGGAGAAGGCCCACAGGATAGTGGTGATAATGAGTAGCGCCACAATGCTTGTCTCTCAGAAAGAAGGAGAGGCATTGTAGCGAACTCTTTAGTTGACATCTGAACAATAAACAATCAAATGAAGATTATTCAAGGAACAGTTTGCGCAAATACTTAGGTACCGCGTTGTCTGCGTTGGTGCCAATCACTTCCAGCTCCGGGTGCAGATCTTTCAGGCGCTGGTGCGCGTTCTGCATGATGCAGCCTTTGCCCGCCATGGAGAGCATCTCGGCATCGTTCATGCCATCGCCGAACGCGATGCAGTCTTTCAGATCAAAGCCCAGACGCTTCGCGACCGCTTCCAGCGCGTGACCTTTGGACACCCCGCCCGCCATCACTTCCAGACAAGTCAGCGTGGAGAAGCTCACGTTCACGCGGTCTCCCCAGCGGGCGTTGATCGCCTGCTCCAGCGGAAGCAGCGCTTCGTGACTTTCGCAGGTAAAGAACACCTTGCTGATCCCTTCAGGATCCAGCAAACCCGGTTCATACAGGGAGTAGTTGAAGACGGCTTCCTTGAAGAAACGCATTTCGTCCGGGCGATGACGGTTCATAAACCACTCGTCGTCGCGATAAACGTTAGTGACGATATCCGGGTTGTTATGCACAATGCCGAACAAATCAGTGGCGATGTCGCGATCGAGATTGTGGGTAAAAATCAGGTTGCCTTCCGTGTCGTGTACGCGCGCACCGTTGGAGGTGATCATGTACGACTTGATCTCCAGGTTATCGCGGATCTGCCCCACGTCCACGTGGTGGCGGCCGGTGGCGAACACAAAGTTCACGCCACGGGCAGTCAGGAGTTTTAAGGTCTCTTTCGCATAAGGCGACAGGGTGTGGTCGGGGGAAAGCAGCGTGCCATCTAAATCAGATGCAACAACCTGGTACATAGGGATTTCAACCTCTGGTGGAAAACAATAATCAGTTATGCCTGTTGAAAAATTCAACAATGGCGTTGAGCGCGACTGAGCGCATAGCGTCCTTTTCAAAAAGGATCTCATGGTACGCACCGTTGATGACCAGCGGTTTACCCCCTTCACAGGGATGGCCCGCCGCGGCGCGAAGTTCACAATAGCGGTCATGCATGCGGTTATCCACCACACGCTCTTCTTCCGCCTGGATCAGAAGCGTCGGCGTGTCATCATCGCCTACGCCCGCCAGCACCTGCTCACCGGCATGAATACCTTCCCGCACCCAGTGCCAGGTGGGGCCGCCGACCCGCAGACGCGGTTCATCGGCATAAAAACGCAGGTTGCGGCGATAACGCTGCCGACTGTGGGTTAACACGTTGATGGCAAACGGCAACGCCCGCCAGCGTCCTGTTCCTATGGCATAGCCTTCACGAATGCGCTGATGGCCCTCAGCCCAGTCGAGAAGATGGCGCACCATCCAGTCAGGAAAACGTATCACAATGCCGTACATCGGCGCGGTCAGCGCAATGGCGTCGCACTGGTGCTTATGGCGCTGCAAAAACAACGTCGAGATCGCGCCCCCCATGGAGTGGGCAAGAATATAACGCTTGCGCCACGGTCCGGGCTGCACTTCCTGCTGCCAGAACGCGGCCAGATCGTCGACGTAATCGCTGAAGTTATCCACGTGGCCGCGATGGGTATCCGGCAGCATCCGGCCGGATAGCCCCTGCCCGCGATGGTCGATAATTAACACATCAAAGCCCAGATGGAACAGGTCATACGCCAGCTCGGCATATTTGATATAGCTTTCGATGCGCCCGGGGCAAACCACAATCACCCGGTCATTTTTTTCATCATGGAAACGAACGAAGCGTACCGGGATATCCCCGACGCCCATAAACTCATCTTCCTCACGCTGGCGCCAGAAATCGGTCAGCGGCCCCATGGAGAAAGCAGCAAATGCGTTTTCTCGTGTTTCCCAGTCCTTTTTCTGCTGAAACATTGGGTTTCCACCCCCCGTAATTCAGGGAATATCGTTTTTTTCGTCACCGGTCACAAAATGACTCAACAATAGCGTATTGTGGCATAAAAACAGACGATCCGGGAGTTTCAAATGACCTTCGAGTGGTGGTTCGCTTACCTGCTGACATCCATCATCCTCAGCCTTTCACCTGGCTCGGGCGCAATCAACACCATGACCACCTCCATTAATCACGGCTATCGCGGCGCGGCGGCGTCAATTGCCGGTTTACAGACAGGGCTTGGCATTCACATTGTGCTGGTGGGGATTGGTCTGGGCACGCTGTTCTCCCGTTCGGTGCTGGCCTTCGAGGTGCTGAAATGGGCTGGCGCAGCGTATCTTATCTGGCTGGGCATTCAGCAGTGGCGCGCCGCAGGCTCGATTGATCTGCATACGCTCTCCCGGACGCAATCACGCGGCCACCTGTTTAAGCGCGCGGTATTCGTTAACCTGACCAACCCGAAAAGCATTGTGTTCCTCGCCGCCCTGTTCCCGCAGTTTATCGTGCCGCATCAGCCCCAGGTGATGCAGTACGTGGTGCTGGGCGCGACCACCATTATTGTCGATATCATTGTGATGATTGGTTACGCGACGCTGGCGCAGCGAATTGCGGCGTGGATCAAAGGGCCTAAGCAGATGAAGGCCCTGAACAAAGTCTTTGGTTCGCTGTTTATGCTGGTTGGCGCGCTGCTTGCGTCAGCGCGTCATGCTTAGCGAGAAATGATGAGATGAATGCCGAAGCCGGCGAACAGTGCGCCGGCAAAGCCGTCGATCCACTTCGCGATGCGCTGGTAGCCGCGACGCATCGCCGGTAAAGCAAACAGGCTTGCCACAACGGTAAACCAGGCGAACGTCTCAACAACGATTAGCAGGAAGATCCCCCAGCGCGCGCCCGCACCGACGTTATCTCCTACAAACAGCGAGAACACAGAGCCGAAGTAAATAATCGCTTTCGGGTTCGCCAGGTTAGTCAGCAGCCCTTTCACAAAGCTACGGCCGCCCGTTGCCAGCTCAACCTTTGGCTCTTCAGGCTTTTTCTCTTCTTTCTTCAGCGCCCCGCGCAGCATCTGGTAGCCCATCCAGCACAGGTACAGACCGCCGCCAACCATGATGATGTTATGCAGCCACGCCATTTTCGCCAGGATCAGGTTCAGACCAAGCAGCGCAACCGCCGCCCAGACCATAACGCCCATGGTGATACCGAGCACACCCATCATCGCCTCTTTGCGGGAGCGGCTGACGGCCGTTTGTGACACGAAGAAGAAGTCAGGGCCAGGGCTCATCAGCGCAACGATGTGCACTAACGCCACGGTGAGAAATAGCATTAACATAATTAGCTCGCGGGGAAATAATGTAGTGAGTCATCATCCTGGCACTTTTTCGCCCGGCTGACTACTTCTCATCATCACCATCAGCGTGGGAACGGATAAGCGCCATAAACTCTTTACCAAAGCGCTCCAGTTTGCGCGTGCCGACGCCGTTGACGCTGAGCATCTCGCTGGCGCTGAGTGGCATTTGCTCGGCCATCTCGATCAACGTCGCGTCATTGAACACCACGTATGGCGGGATGTTCTCTTCATCGGCAATGGCTTTACGCAGCTTGCGCAGCTTGGCGAACAGCTTGCGATCGTAGTTGCCGCCGTAGGATTTTTGCATCACGCGCGGCTTGAGGGCGACGACGCGCGGAACGGCGAGCTTCAGTTCAACCTCACCGCGCAGGACCGGTCGCGCCGCTTCGGTAAGCTGAAGCGCAGAGTGCTGGGCAATATTTTGCGTGGCAAAGCCGAGATGGATCAGCTGGCGGATGATACTCACCCAGTGCTCATGGCTCTGGTCTTTCCCGATGCCGTAAACCGGCAGCTTGTCGTGACCCATATCGCGGATACGCTGGTTGTTAGCCCCGCGCAGCACTTCAACGACGTAGCCCATCCCAAAGCGCTGGTTAACGCGTCCGATAGTCGAGAGCGCTTTGCGCGCGTCCATCAGACCGTCGTACTGCTTCGGCGGGTCGAGGCAGATATCGCAGTTGCCGCACGGCGCCTGTCGCCCTTCACCAAAGTAGTTGAGCAGTACCAGACGGCGGCAAGTTTGCGCTTCGGCGAAGGCACCCATCGCGTTAAGCTTGTGGCGTTCGATATCCTGCAACTGCCCCTGCGGTTTCTCCTCGAGACAGCGGCGCAGCCACGCCATATCCGCCGGATCGTAAAACAGCATCGCTTCCGCAGGCAGGCCATCACGCCCGGCGCGGCCGGTTTCCTGATAGTAGGATTCGATATTGCGCGGGATATCAAAGTGCACCACAAAGCGCACGTTAGGCTTGTTGATCCCCATCCCGAACGCCACCGTTGCGACCACGATTTGCAGGTCGTCACGCTGGAATTTTTCCTGTACGTCGGCGCGGATGTGGTTTTCTAACCCGGCATGGTATGCCGCCGCGCTAAAGCCGCGATTTTGCAGACGCGCAGCGGTGTCTTCCACCTTCGCGCGGCTGTTGCAGTAGATGATGCCGGACTTGCCGCGCTGCTCCTGCACGTAGCGCAGGAGCTGATCCAGCGGCTTGAATTTTTCCATCAGCATATAGCGGATGTTCGGCCGGTCGAAGCTGCTGACCTGAATATAGGGGTCTTTCAGCCCCAGCAGGCGAACGATATCCTGACGCGTGGTGTCATCCGCCGTGGCGGTAAGCGCCATAAACGGCAGCTCAGGGAAGCGTTGACGCAGCTGGCCGAGGGCGGCATATTCCGGGCGGAAATCGTGCCCCCACTGGGAGATACAGTGCGCTTCATCCACCGCCAGCAGCACCGGGTTCCAGTGCGCCAGGTGATCGAGGAAGTTGTCCAGCATCAGACGCTCTGGCGCGATATACAGCAGGCGGATCTGCCCGGTGCGGCACCCGGCCATCACCTCATGCTGCTGCTCGCGGGTTTGCGTCGAGTTAAGACAGGCCGCCGCCACGCCGTTGGCAAGCAGCTGGTCGACCTGGTCTTTCATCAGGGAAATAAGGGGGGAGACCACAACCGTCAGGCCATTAAGTACCAGCGCGGGCACCTGATAGCAGAGCGATTTTCCGCCGCCGGTCGGCATGACCACCAGGCAATCGCGGCCTTCCAGCACGGTTTCAATGATGGTTTCCTGGCCAGGACGGAACTGCTGGTAGCCAAAGGTTTCATGCAAAACCTGTTTAGCCAGCGATTCCTGATTCAATACTTCCGCCTGCGCCACGTTAACCCCATATGCCAGAAATGAAACAGGCGCTATTTTCAGCGCCTGAGAGAGAAACTTCAACGTTTAACGCAAAAACATTCGAGCAGCTTAGAAAATATCGTTCAGCATGACGCCCACACCAACGCGGGTCTGGTTGAAGTTATAGTCGATCAGCGATTCGCCATAACCGCTATACACCTGGGTATAGAGACGAACGTGTTTCGTCACTGGGTAGCTCAGGCCCAGCTCTGCGCCGCCGTAGCCGGTATTCCAGTTGTACTGCCCTTTGGCGCTCAGCACCGCGTCACCCAGCTGATAGCCCACTTTAAGCTGATAATAGCCCATGTATTTGGTGATATCAGGATTGTCATCGGTGCTGCCCACCACGTACCACGGCTTCACTTCCACCATGAAATTGCCGTTCTGCGCCATCAGACGCGTATAAACGCGATTCCAGCTGCGTGAGGTTGGGTCGGAACGACCGTTGGAATCGTGGTTATAGCCCACCTCCACGTCTCGCAGCGTCCAGCCTGCAAACTCATAATCAGTGGCGAAACCGAGGAACAGCTGCGGTTCATAGTTGGTTTCGCGGAACGGTGAAGATTCCCCGCTGTTGGAGAGCTGCCACCATGACTTCTGCGTGTAAGATGCACCAAGCACCGAGTTCGGCCCCAGGATGCCGCGCCATAACGGGAAGGCCAGGCTGAGCTGGAACTTCACCTCATCTTTACGCGCATTGTCAGACCAGTTATAGGAGCTTATCGCCTCTTTGTTGAGATCGCTGGTCTGGGTATAGATCACGTAGTTTGTGTCATAGGGGTAGAGCGTGAACGGATTGTCATGCTCCTGAAGCATATTGGCGATGATGCTGCCCTGAACGGCAGGTTTATCATGCACTTCTTTGATCGTCGCTTCCTGCGCATATGCTGTGAGGGGCAGCGCAACCGCCGCCAGTAACCAACCCAGATACGTCCGCATCGGTGGTGTTCTCCTGAAATTGTGACATTTAATGAATAGTTTTGTCCGGGCATTCTACAGACTTCTGCGATAACTTCCGCTTCCTCGTTTCTTAAAGTGGCATTCCTTTATCCTGAAGCATAAAATCAACATTTTGTTAACAACAAGGATGCCACGTCAGATGTCAGCCACACTCACCGCCGAAGAAACCTTAAAGCTCGTGGGCGAGATTTTTGTGTATCACATGCCATTCAACCGTGCACTGGGTCTTGAGCTGGAGCGATACGAAAAAGACTTCGCTCAGCTGAGTTTCAATAATCAGCCAATGATGGTCGGTAACTGGGCGCAAAGCATTTTGCACGGCGGGGTGATTGCCTCTGCGCTGGACGTGGCGGCCGGTCTGGTGTGCGTGGGCAGCACGCTGACGCGCCATGACACCATCAACGAAGATGAGTTACGCCAGCGCCTGTCGCGCATGGGAACCATCGATTTACGCGTCGACTATCTGCGTCCGGGACGCGGAAACCGCTTCACCTGCACCAGCAGCCTGCTGCGCGCCGGGAATAAAGTTGCCGTCGCCCGCGTTGAGCTGCATAACGAGGAGCAGGTTTATATCGCCAGCGCAACCGCCACTTATATGGTGGGTTGAGACGGCAAATTCGGGTAAAATTACTTCACTTTTTTGTAACGGATTTTCCCGATGGATGCTAAACAGACGCGGCAGGGCGTTTTACTCGCCCTTGCCGCTTATTTTATTTGGGGTATCGCGCCGGCGTACTTCAAGCTTATCGCCTATGTCCCGGCGGACGAGATCCTCACTCACCGCGTCATCTGGTCGTTTTTCTTTATGATTGCGCTGATGAGCATCAGCCGTCAGTGGTCAGGCGTCAAAACGCTACTGAAAACCCCGAAGAAGGTCTTCCTGCTTGCCCTCTCTGCGGTGCTGATTGGCGGAAACTGGCTGCTGTTTATCTGGGCGGTGAATAACCATCACATGCTCGAAGCCAGCCTGGGCTACTTCATTAACCCGCTGGTGAACATCGTGCTGGGGATGATTTTCCTCGGCGAACGTTTCCGCCGGATGCAGTGGGTGGCGGTGATTCTGGCCCTCTGCGGCGTGCTGGTGCAGCTGTGGACCTTCGGTTCACTGCCGGTTATCGCCCTGGGGCTGGCGTTCAGCTTTGCCTTCTACGGCCTGGTGCGTAAAAAAATCGCCGTGGAAGCGCAGACGGGAATGCTGTTTGAAACCCTGTGGCTGCTGCCTGTCGCCGCGATCTACCTGTTCGGTATTGCCGACAGCGCCACCAGCCACATGGGCAGTAACCCATGGTCGCTGAACCTGATGCTGATGGCCGCGGGCGTGGTCACGACGATACCCCTGCTGTGCTTCACCGGCGCGGCAACGCGTCTGCGCCTCTCCACGCTTGGCTTCTTCCAGTACATTGGCCCGACGCTGATGTTCCTGCTGGCGGTGGTGTTTTACGGCGAGGTGCCGGGTGCGGATAAGATGGTGACGTTCGCCTTTATCTGGGTGGCGCTGGCGATTTTCGTTGCGGATGCAATTTATACCCAGCGCAGGACTCGCAGAGGAATTTAGGTGCTTTGTAGGGCGGGTAAGCGCAGAGCCACCCGCCTGATTTTTACAACCAGTTCTTCCGCTTGAAGTACAGGTACGGCGCCAGCCCGGCGAGGATCATAAAGATAATCGCCCCCGGGTAGCCAAAGCTCCACTTCAGCTCCGGCATAAACTCAAAGTTCATCCCGTAGCTGGATGCCACCAGCGTCGGCGGCAGGAACACCACGGAAACCACCGAGAAGATCTTAATGATGCGGTTCTGCTCGATGTTGATAAAGCCCATTGCCGCCTGCATCAGGAAGTTGACCTTCTGGAACAGGGATTCGTTGTGCGGTAGCAGGGATTCGATATCGCGTAAGATCTCACGCGCCTGCTCCAGCTGACCGCCCGGCAGACGCGCCTTGCGAACCAGGAAGTTCAGCGCGCGCTGGGTATCCATCAGACACAAACGCACCTTCCAGCCGATATCTTCCAGCTCTGCAAGCGTGGACAACGCTTCGTCGTACTCATCGCCCTGATGGCCTTCCATAATCACGCGGCTCAGCTTTTCCAGGTCGCTGTAGATGTTTTCGATTTCATCCGCCAGCTGTTCGATTTTGGTTTCGAACAGATCCAGCAGCAGCTCATAGGCGTTACCGTCCATCATCGCCTGGCTGCGGGCGCGCATGCGGTAGAGACGAAACGCAGGCAGTTCGCGCTCGCGCAGGGTGAACAGGCGGCCATCGCGGATGGTGAACGCCACGGTGGAGTTCCCCGCGTGGTCTTCGGCATCTTCGAAGAAGAAGAAGGAGTGAATGTGCAGGCCGTCTTCGTCTTCAAAAAAACGGGCGGATGCTTCGATGTCTTCCAGTTCCGGGCGTGTCGCCAGGCTTTGCCCCAGTTCAGATTGTACGCGAAGGCGCTCATCGTCGTCCGGCTCGACCAGATCCACCCATACGGCATCAATGAGGGGCTGTGACTCTTCGGCTTCAAGCCGAGTCAGTCGGTTATTTTCGAGTTGAAATGCGCTCAACATGACCGGGACTCCCAATGCAAAAAATATCGGACAGTTCGGTGGGCACACAGAAACAAATTGGGTTTCAGACCATTAAACAGCCTGACTCAGCGCGACGGGAATGATGCAGTCGCTGACAACCACTAAGGCCATCAGCAAGAGGAGATAGCCTTAGGAGTTGTTCCTGGATGACAGGGAATTGAGCCAGTATCTACTGGGTGTGTCCAAGGCGAATGTCCTCTTAGCGTAATCGTGCGCGCATGTTACGCCAGCAATAACTGTGGCGTCAACACGCAACGGAACGCTGAAGGGCATTAATTGACCTTCAACGTATAAGGCTAGCAGATTATTACAAAATAGTGATATTTTTCTGAAAGTTACACACTTTCCAGCTTGGCATAGGCTGCCACCAGCCATTTGATCCCCTGCCCCTGGAACGCGACCTGCAAACGGCTGTGCTCGCCGCTGCCTTCCAGATTGACGATGGTGCCTTCGCCAAACTTCGAGTGGCGCACGCGCTGGCCCAGCTTGTATCCGGTATCGGTTTCCGAGATTGGCGAGCCCATACGCTGATGACTGACCGGACGGCTGATGCTGGCGCGCAGGCGCACCTCTTCCACACACTCTTCCGGCAGTTCGCCGATAAAGCGCGACGGACGGTGATACACCTCTTTCCCGTACAGGCGGCGGGTTTCCGCGTAGGTCAGGGTCAGTTTCTGCATCGCACGGGTCACACCCACGTAGGCCAGACGACGCTCCTCTTCCAGACGCCCGCCTTCATCCAGCGACATCTGGCTCGGGAACATCCCCTCTTCCATCCCGACGATGAACACCTGCGGGAACTCCAGACCTTTCGCGGAGTGCAGGGTCATCAGCTGAACCGCATCCTGCCAGGTATCGGCCTGCCCTTCACCCGCCTCCAGCGCGGCGTGAGAGAGGAATGCCTGCAACGGCATCAGGTCTTCGTCTTCTTCGTTGTAGCTGAACTGGCGCGTTGCCGTCACCAGCTCCTCTAAGTTCTCAATACGGGTCTGGCCCTTCTCGCCTTTTTCCTGCTCGTACATGGTGCGCAGGCCGGAATCTTTGATCACCCGGTCGGTCTGGACGTGCAGCGGCATGTCGGCCGTTTCCTGCGCCAGCGCGTCGATTAACTCCAGGAAGCGTTGCAATGCGCTGGCGGCGCGCCCGGCGAGGGCTTTTTCCTGTAACAGCTCGCGGCATGCCTGCCATAGCGTGAGCTGACGATCGCGCGAGGCCTGACGCACCACGTCCAGCGTACGATCGCCGATGCCGCGCGTCGGCGTGTTCACCACGCGCTCAAACGCCGCATCGTCGTTACGGTTGGCAATCAGACGCAAATACGAGAGCGCATCTTTGATCTCCTGACGTTCGAAGAAGCGCATACCGCCATAAATGCGGTACGGCATGTTCACCTGCAACAGCGCCTCTTCCAGCACGCGCGACTGGGCGTTGCTGCGATAGAGAATGGCACACTGCTCCAGCGCACCGCCGTTCTCCTGCCAGGTTTTAATGCGGTTCACCACGAAGCGGGCTTCGTCGAGCTCGTTGAAGGCGCAGTAAATCGAAATCGGTTCGCCGTCGACGCCATCGGTCCACAGCTTTTTACCCAGTCGCCCGTTGTTGTTCTCAATCAGGGCGTTGGCCGCGCTCAGTATGTTGCTGGTAGAACGGTAGTTCTGCTCCAGACGGATGGTTTGCGCGCCGGGGAAATCGTTGAGAAAGCGCTGGATGTTCTCCACCTGCGCGCCGCGCCAGCCGTAGATAGACTGGTCGTCATCGCCCACGATCATCACCTTGCCGGTATCCCCGGCCAGCAGGCGGATCCACGCGTACTGAATGTTGTTGGTATCCTGGAATTCGTCCACCAAAATGTTGGTGAAGCGTTCACGGTAGTGTTGCAGGATATGTGGTTTGTTGAGCCACAGCTCGTGGGCGCGCAGCAGCAGTTCGGCGAAATCCACCAGACCGGCGCGATCGCACGCTTCCTGATAGGCCTTGTAGACGTTCTGCCAGGTCTGCTCAACCGGGTTACCGAAGCTTTGAATGTGGTGCGGACGCAGCCCTTCGTCTTTCTGACCGTTGATGTACCACATCGCCTGACGCGGCGGCCACTGCTTCTCGTCGAGGTTCATCGCCTTGATCAGACGTTTCAGTAAGCGCAGCTGGTCTTCGCTGTCGAGGATCTGGAAATCCTGCGGCAGGTTAGCGTCCATATGGTGCGCGCGCAGCAGACGGTGCGCCAGGCCGTGGAAGGTGCCAACCCACATGCCGCCCTGACTGGTACCCATTAGCTGTGCGATACGGTGGCGCATCTCCGCCGCCGCCTTGTTGGTGAACGTCACGGCCATAATCGAGTACGGCGAGCAGTTCTCCACGCTCTGTAGCCAGGCGATACGGTGAACCAGCACGCGCGTCTTACCACTGCCCGCTCCAGCCAGTACCAGCAGGTTTGTACGCGAGGCGGCAACCGCGTCACGCTGTTTGTCATTAAGGCTGTCGAGCAGGTAAGAAACGTCCATTGGCACCGTCACGTCATGTCGGGCGGGCAAATGTTTCCATTCGCCAAAACCCTGTTAATTTATACAGAACAATTGATGATTATATCAGCGTCGTGAGGGATGCCAACCGTGAAATTTCCACGTGCGGGAGAAGTCGGCTATCCGGGGTAGTCATCAGATCGGCATTTTCCGGCTTGATCCAGCAGGCCTGCATGCCGCAGCGGATCGCCCCGGCGACGTCCGTGGTCAGGTCGTCGCCCACGTGCAGGATCTCACCGAGCGGCAAATCCAGTTTTTCCGCCGCCAGATGATACATATCGTTGAACGGCTTCGAGCGTCCGTGCGGGCCCGCGCGCAGCACGAACTGAAAATAGTTCCCCAGACCAAACAGTTCAGGCTGAGCGTTGCCGTTGGTAATGGCGACCAGCGGCCACTTTTCGGCGAGCTTCGCCAGCGTGTCGTGGGTCTCCTGCGGCACATCGATGCGACTGCGCCATTTGGCGAAGTTTTCCATGGCCGCTTCAGCACCCATGGCCGCGTCCTGCGCGCTCAGGCCGGCATTGAGCATCGCCTGCTCAACCGCACGGCGGCGCCATTCGGTCACGTCATGGTAAATTTCCGGCTCGGTTTCCCGCAGGGACTGACGCAGCTTCTGGAACTCTTTGTTCTGGATCGCTTTCAGCGCAGGATGGTAGTTTTGCACAAACGCCAGCGACTCCTGCTCGGTACGCAGGATCACTGGGCGGTTGTCGTAAAGGGTGTCATCAAGATCAAACGTCAGGGCTGAGATCTGACCGAGTGGGCGGTAAAAACGCATTATTTCCCCCGTTTGGCGCGTGGATGCGCCGCGTCATACACCGAGGCAAGGTGTTGGAAGTCTAAGTGGGTATAGATTTGGGTGGTCGACAGATTCGCGTGACCAAGCAGCTCCTGTACGCCGCGCAGGTCGCCGCTTGATTCCAGCATGTGCGTCGCAAAAGAGTGGCGCAGCTTATGCGGGTGAACGTGGCTGTTCAGCCCCTGCTTAATGCCCCACTCCGCAAAGCGCTTCTGCACGTTACGCGCCGAGATCCGCTTGCCGAGCTTCGACAGGAACAGCGCATCCTCTTCCGCGCCAAACAGACCGCGCAGATCCAGCCAGTGCTCAATCCAGGAGACCGCATTGCGGCCGATCGGCAGGCGGCGCTCTTTGCTGCCCTTGCCCATCACCCACACTTCGCCAGATTCCAGATCGAGGTGCTTTAAGTCGAGGTTCACCAGCTCAGAGAGACGCAGGCCCGCGCCGTACATCACCTCCAGCATCGCGCGGTCGCGCACGGCCAGCGGATCGTTAAGATCAATATCCAGCAGGCGGTTTACGTCGTCGACGTCGATATTTTTCGGCAGATGACGCGGGGCCTTTGGCGTGGCGATCCCTTTTGCCGGGTTGGCTTTCAGACCGCCCTGGCTGACCAGCCAGTCGAAGAAACTGCGCAGGGCAGAGAGCCGGAGCGCCAGGCTCGCCGGGCTTAAGTTTTTTTTACGGCTACGCACAACGAAGCCGCGAACCGTGGCGGCGTCACATTGTTGCCAGCTTTTCAGGCCGATTTCATCGGCAATCTGCATGATGGCATCAAGCTGACGCTGATAGTTGAGCAGCGTAATAGGGCTAAGCTGGCGTTCTACGCCAAGATAGCGCAGAAAACGGGTGACGTCAGTGGCGAGCAGTCCGTCCGTCATACGCGCTCAATCCAGCGCTCCAGCAGCTCAGGCAGCATCAGGGCGATCTCCTGCAACAGTTGCGTGCCCTGCCCCTGTTCATAATGATGCGCGTCGCGGCTGGTAAATAACATCACGCCCAGGTCACCATCGCGCCCCATCAGCGACATCGCCACCGAGCCGATAGCTTTGGCTTCCGGCAGCACCACCAGCAGTTCTGGCCCGTTAAGCGGCCCCAGATAGTGGTGCTCATGGCCCAGACGCTGAATGCGCAGCGGTTCAAACGCCTGACGGCTCAGCGCCAGATGGGTAAACCCGGACGGCGCGCCAATGCGCCAGCGGTCGGGAAAGAGACGGATCGTCGCGCCTGCCAGCCCCAGCTCGCGCGCCCAGCGGTGGAAGAGGTTGAGGAACTCTTCGAGACTGTGCGCGGAAGCCAGACGCGCCTGAAGGTGCAGAAGACGATAGAACAGGCTTTCGTTATTGCTGGCCTGCTCCATCAGCAGCGTCATGTTCTCTTCGAGCTGATTGATGTGGTTGCGCGAGCGCGCCATGTGCCATTCAACCAGCGACACGGTCTCGCGAACCGGATGCGGCACGCGCATCCTTTCGACGACGCGTGCATTGCGGATAAAAAACTCAGGATTGTGCAGCAGGTAATCCACAACAGCGCTGTCATCCAGCTCCGTTACAGGTTCCCGCAGTTCTTCCCCTGGTTGCTTCATAGATGGATAAACCCGTCATAAACATGTGTCGCCGGGCCAGTCATGTACAGTGGATGACCCGCTCCTTTCCAGGCGATATCAAGACGCCCGCCCGGTAATTCCACGCGAACCTCTTCCGCCAGTAACCCCTGCGAGATACCGACGGCCACCGCCGCACAGGCACCGCTTCCGCAGGCCTGGGTTTCGCCCGCGCCGCGCTCGTAAACCCGCAGGCGAATGTGTTCACGCTTCACCACCTGCATGAAACCGATGTTCGCCCGCTCCGGGAAGCGCTCGTGGCTTTCCAGCACCGGGCCGAGCGTTTCAACCGCCGCGGTTTGCACATCATCTACCTGAATCACGCAGTGCGGGTTACCCATCGAGACGACGCCGCACAATACTGTCTGCTCGGCGGCACGCATAATATAGGTCTTTTCCGCTTTGTTGGCGCGAAACGGCACGGCAGCGGGTTCGAAGTTCGGCTCGCCCATGTTCACGCGCACCAGTTCGTCGTCGGTGACGCTGAGCACCATCCGGCCATTGGCGGTGCTGACGCGGATATCGCGCTTGTTGGTCAGCCCTTTCAGCCGAACAAAGCGGGCAAAACAGCGTGCGCCATTGCCGCACTGGGAAACTTCGCTGCCGTCGGCGTTAAAAATGCGATAGTGGAAGTCCAGGTCAGGATCGTAAGGCGGCTCCACCACCAGCAGCTGGTCAAACCCCACGCCCACGTGCCGATCCGCCAGACGACGGATCAGTTCCGGGGAGAAAAAGACATTCTGCGTTACCGCGTCGACGACCATAAAGTCGTTGCCAAGGCCATGCATTTTAGAGAACTGCATCATTTGCTCCATTGCGCGGGTACAGAACGTAATCGTCAGAGATTGACCTGAGTCGGGCCGCCGTTATTGCCGCGATCGTTGGTATCCGGCGTAGATGACTCGATACCACTTTGCACTGGTTTTGTCGGCGGTGGTGCGTTTTTATCCTCTGGCGGGAAGTACAGTGGTCCCTTCAGTCCACAGCCGGTCAGGCTAAACAGAGTGACAAGAACGGCAAGCGTTCGAAAGACGTTTTTCATGTAGAGGTTGCCCGTAAGTTCAAATCTGTTTCTATCATCGCAGGAGAAGACACAAAAGCAAGAGTTTGCCGCTTTCCTGCAACGGGAATTATTTAGCGTTATACTGCCGCCATCACGAAAAACAGGAATAAAACCATGAACGACAGTGAATTTCATCGCCTTGCCGATACCCTGTGGATGACCATCGAAGAGCGTATCGACGAGTGGGACGGCGACAGCGATATCGATTGTGAAATCAACGGCGGGATCCTGACCTTAAGCTTCGAAAACGGCAGCAAGATTATTATTAACCGTCAGGAGCCGCTTCACCAGGTGTGGCTGGCGGCGAAACAGGGCGGTTATCACTTTGATCTAAAAGGTGACGAGTGGATCTGCGACCGCAGCGGTGAAACGTTCTGGGATCTGCTGGAGCAGGCGGCGACCGCGCAGGCGGGCGAGGCAGTGAGTTTCAGGTAGTTTTGTTGCCCGGTGGCGGCTACGCCTTACCGGGCCTACAACGGCTCGAACCATAGTCCGGGTAAGCGTGAGCGCCAACCGCAACAGCAGCTCGGACCGTAGGCCGGGTAAACGTTAGCGCCAACCGCAACAGCAGCTCGGACCGTAGGCCGGGTAAGCGTTAGCGCCACCCGGCAACAGCAGCTCGGACCGTAGGCCGGGTAAGCGTTAGCGCCACCCGGCAACAGCGGCTCAGACCGTAGGCCGGGTAAGCGTTAGCGCCA
This sequence comes from Enterobacter cloacae complex sp.6700776, assembly GCF_048284255.1. Lineage (NCBI taxonomy): Bacteria > Pseudomonadati > Pseudomonadota > Gammaproteobacteria > Enterobacterales > Enterobacteriaceae > Enterobacter > Enterobacter cloacae complex sp.6700776. Next base: position 57,291 of record NZ_JBLVYK010000010.1, read on the forward strand.
CCCGGCGAAAAGGGTCAGGAGAAATACTGCTGCAACAGCGGCGCAGTTTCCTGGTTAGCGGGCACCGCAGGGGTAATCGCCTGCGTACGGAACGGGATCACCTGCGCTCGTCCATCCACATTCACAATCTGGTAGAACTGCGGCAGGTTGAAGTTGATAAAACTTGAGCCGTAGGTAAAGCGATCGTGCGAGGATGAATAGAACCGGCTGACGTCGCGCACCAGCTCCTCTTTGCTGCCTTCACAGTGGTGATACACCTCGGCACGGTTGGTTTCATCCAGAATGTAGATATTAAACCCGGCGTTATCGCCCGACTCCTCGAAGAAGAACTGAATAATCCCTTCACTCGCAAAGCCATCCACCACCTGCGGCAGCTTAACGTGGTTGGTTTCCACCTGAACCGACAGGCCATGCAGTTTGTTGTGTGAAATCGCGCCGTAGAATTCAATGGCGTTCTCCAGCTTCTGCACCGACACGTTCAGGCGCTCAAAGAACAGCCCCCAGGTCTGGCCGGAGACGCGCAGCGCTTTAAAGCGTCCGGTTTCATTCCGGGTGCTGGAAAGACGCAATTCGATGCACTCAGACACCAGCTGCTGCACGCGGGTACGAATCAGGCCGCGAAGGTGCTGGCTGTAGCAGAACACCTCCACGCTGTCCGGCGGCGCGGCGTCCTGGTGCATCTTGCCGAGGATCGTTTTCAGCGCCTCGATCATCGCCTGCTCGCCGTTAAAGTGCAGGGTACGCACTTCGTTCCACGAGTTGCGGTACAGCAGATCCACGCTGCCCACCAGGCAGTTTTGCTGCTCACCGAAGCTAAAGACGTCCAGCTTACGGAAGTCAAAGTGAACCACCTGATTGCGGAAGGCCGCCGTCGGGTCGTATTCCAGGTTGACGATGATCGCCAGATGGCGAATCTCACACGGGCTGTAGAGCGCTTTTGGCGTCGGCGCAGGCAGACGCAGTGGGAAGTGGTGCGAGACATCAGCCACCATCTCCTGCAACTTGGCTAAATCGACCACCTCGTTGCCCTTGATAAACAACCGGGTGCGTGAGGTGAGAAGGCCGTTAAACCAGGCCCAGGCCACCAGCTTGTTAAGGTAGCGGTTATACTCCAGCGGCTGATGGCTGATGATCGAATCCATGCTTGGCGCACGGTTGTACAGATACCACCCGGTGCGGTTTGCGCGGCCCGGCGGCACGTAGATAAAGGTCAGATTCGGTTCAGACAGGTCAGGCGAAATCTGTGGGTTCACCAGCGTTACCTTGCCCGGCAACGCTTCAAACGCGGCGTACAGTTTACGGGTCAGCACCCCGATATCCTGTGGGCTGGCAGAAACGCTAAGGTTGTTACGGCGGGCAAAGCGGATCAGGTTGCGGTAGCTCTGCATCATCGCATCAAGCAGCTCGTTGTGCGCCTCGCGCACCTGATCGATTTTCCAGTTGGCGCGGTTGTCAAGCATGGCGAGACGCGCTTCGTCCCATCCCCACTCTTTGACTAACTGGCTGACCACTTCACGGCGCCAGCCAACGCAGGCGCGCTCGCGGCTCAGTTTTTCACAGACTTTGAGATAGAAACATCGACGCACCAGGTCAAGACGCGTAGCGTCATCAATGGCCGTCAGGTATTCGGTGACGCGTTCCAGCATCATGCAGTAGGCATCAAGCCCGTAGGAGACGATCTCCCCGTCGTGCAGACGCTGCTTAATATCTTTCGCCAGCAGACGCGGGGTGGGGTATTCCCAGGAGTAGGCTTCCAGCAGCAGGGTTTTCAGCACCGCTTTGTACGGTGAATCAATGCTCTTATAGAGCTGCCAGAGGCTTGCACCAAAGTACTCTTCGGCGGACAGGGAGCTCAGACCGCCCAGATCCAGCCACTCGTTTGGCGTCAGTACGCCCTGCGAGTAAAGCGACATGACGTAGTCGTCATAATTCTCTTCTTCATCGCACGGCACCATATTCCACAGAATACGTTTTCCGGCCAGGCGAACCGCTGTACGGTAAAACTCATCCAGCAACAGAATATGCTGAGTCGAGCCGCAGTCTTCACCACCCAGACTGCCGCTTTCGTTATGGCGGAAACGGTTTTCATCAATCAGGAAGAAGCTCACTTCCACGCCGAGCGACGCCGCCCAGCTCTCCAGCAGACTGCATTTACGCTGCAACAGCTGGCGCTCTTCATTGTCGAGCCAGGACTGATGGCAGACCCAGATATCCAGGTCAGAAGAACAACTTTGCCCAACCGATGACGTGCTGCCCATGGAGTAAACCCCGGTAATCGGCAGCTCGCCTTTCGGCGAAACCTGCGGCGGCATACCACGGTAAAGTTCAAGTTCAGTCAGGTAATGCTGTTGGGTTTCATCAGGCGTGAAGAGGCAAATGCCCTGGGGAACGTTACCATCAAGGTAACCCGGCATTAGCGGATGGTGATAGTGCAACAATGTCGGCAGAAGACTGTATACCTGCTGGAAAGCAGGGCCCATGGCAGCAAGCGCGCGATCCACGCGCAATTGATTGATGGCATCCAGTCTCTGTTTCAGAGTCTCAATATAGAGGTACAAGACGTATCGCCTGATGTTTCCGGGTGTCGCATGCCAGTCAGAACAGAAAAAGCAGCGGACCCGCAGTATTTCAAAAAATAACCGTTACCCTTTTTTCGCCTTTTGCTTTTCTGGTGGTACAGCCGAAAAAATGGTCTAAAACGTGATCAATTTAACACCTTGCCGGTTGACCGTAAAGAAAGATGCGCTACATACAAGTGTAGCACCGTTCTGTACGTGTAAATTCCTGAATACGGCGGTGGCTGACGCGAACGCCGCCCTGTCCCTCTCACTCTTCATCAACCGTAAAACTGCCATCCGAGTGTCAACAATGTTAGGATGGTTAGCGATTGATAATGACGGTAACAAGCATGTTAGACAATGTTTTGAGAATTGCCACACGCCAAAGTCCTCTTGCGCTCTGGCAGGCACATTATGTTAAGCAGCGCCTGGAAGCCTGCCACACCGGATTACGCGTTGAGCTGGTGCCAATGGTCACGCGTGGCGATGTCATTCTTGATACGCCGCTGGCCAAAGTGGGCGGAAAGGGTCTGTTTGTCAAAGAGCTGGAGCTGGCATTGCTTGAGAACCGCGCCGATATCGCCGTGCATTCGATGAAGGATGTGCCCGTTGAGTTCCCGGAAGGGCTGGGGCTGGTGACCATCTGCGAGCGCGAGGATCCGCGCGATGCGTTTGTCTCTAATCGCTATGACTCGCTTGATGCGTTGCCGGCAGGCAGCGTGGTCGGCACGTCAAGTTTACGCCGCCAGTGTCAGCTGGCTGAACGTCGCCCGGATCTGGTGATTCGCTCGCTGCGTGGGAACGTCGGCACACGCCTTGGCAAGCTGGATAACGGCGACTACGATGCCATTATTCTTGCGGTTGCGGGCCTGAAACGCCTGGGGCTGGAAGAACGTATTCGCGTGGCGTTGCCGCCGGAGCTGTCGCTCCCCGCCGTCGGCCAGGGTGCCGTCGGCATTGAGTGTCGTCTGGATGATGCGCGTACTCAGGCACTGCTCGCGCCGCTGAATCATGACGATACCGCCGTTCGCGTAAAAGCCGAGCGCGCGATGAATACTCGCCTCGAAGGAGGCTGTCAGGTGCCAATTGGCAGCTATGCTGAATTAACTGACGGTGAGCTGTGGCTGCGTGCGCTGGTTGGCGCGCCGGACGGCTCGCAGATGGTTCGCGGTGAACGTCGCGGCAAGCCGCGGGATGCCGAGGCGCTTGGCGTATCGCTGGCGGAAGAGCTGCTGAGTAACGGCGCGCGTGAAATTCTGGCTGAGGTCTATAACGGAGAGCCCCCTGCATGAGCATACTTGTCACCCGCCCTTCTCCCGCAGGAGAGCAGTTAGTGAGCCGTCTGTGCGCACTGGGGCAGGTGGCCTGGAGTTTTCCGTTGATTGAATTCTCCCCCGGTCGCGAGCTGCCTACGCTCGCTGACCAGATGCGTGCCTTGCAGGAAGGTGATCTGCTCTTTGCGCTATCGCAGCATGCCGTGGAATTTGCCCATGCGCAGCTACAACAGCAGGGCGTTAACTGGCCCCACGCACCCCGCTATTTCGCCATCGGGCGCACCACGGCGCTGGCCTTACATACCGCGAGCGGAATCGATGTTCGTTACCCGTTAGATCGGGAAATCAGCGAAGTCTTGCTACAATTACCTGAATTACAAACTATTGCCGGAAAGCGTGCGCTCATTTTGCGCGGCAACGGTGGTCGCGAACTGCTGGGCGAAACGCTGCGCGAACGCGGCGCAGACGTGACGTTTGTGGAGTGCTATCAGCGCTGTGCGAAACACTATGATGGCGCGGAAGAAGCCATGCGCTGGCACGCGCGCGGCATTAATACGCTGGTGGTTACCAGCGGTGAAATGTTACAACAGCTTTGGTCGCTGATTCCGCTTTGGTATCGCGAAAACTGGTTACTCCGCTGTCGGCTTCTGGTCGTCAGCGAGCGTCTGGCGAACCACGCCCGGGAACTGGGCTGGCAGGATATTCGGATCGCTGATAACGCCGACAACGATGCGCTGCTGCGCGCATTACAATAACTCTCAAATGGGAAGCCATAATGACGGAACACGAAAAATCCTCCGCCGTGGTTGAAGAGACCAGGGAGACTGTGGACACCACGTCACAGCCAGAGACGACAGACAAAACCGTTGAGAAGAAAAACGGCAGCAACAAAACCAGCCTCACGCTGAGCGTGATTGCCATCGCGATTGCGCTGGCCGCAGGCGTGGGTCTCTACGGACTGGTGAAGAAACAAGGCACCAACCAGACGGCCACCAGCGACGCGCTGGTTAACCAAATCACCGCCCTACAGAAAGCGCAGGAGACGCAAAAAGCTGAGCTGGAAGGCGTGATCAAACAGCAGGCTGCCGCCCTCGCCGACGCGAACAGCAAACGTGAAGAGTTGACCAAACAGCTGAGCGAAGTGCAGGAGAAAGTCGCCACGATTTCGGGAACCGATGCCAAAACCTGGCTGCTCTCACAGGCCGATTTTCTGGTGAAGCTGGCCGGGCGCAAGCTCTGGAGCGATCAGGATGTCACCACCGCCGCCGCGCTGCTGAAAAGCGCCGACGCAAGCCTGGCCGATATGAACGATCCGAGCCTCATCAACGCACGCCGCGCTATTACGGAAGATATCGCCAGCCTGTCTGCGGTTTCTCAGGTCGACTACGACGGTATCATCCTTAAGGTAAATCAGCTCTCAAACCAGATTGATAACCTTCAGCTGGCCGATAACAACGATGATGACCCCCCGATGGATTCTGACGGCACCGAGCTGTCCAGCTCCCTGAGCGAATGGCGTATCAACCTGCAAAAGAGCTGGCAGAACTTTATGGACAGCTTTATTACCATTCGCCGCCGCGATGAAACCGCCGTGCCGCTGCTGGCACCGAACCAGGATGTCTATCTGCGCGAAAACATTCGCTCCCGCCTGCTGGTGGCTGCCCAGGCCGTACCACGTCACCAGGAAGAGACCTACAAACAGGCGCTGGATAACGTTTCAACGTGGGTACGTGCTTACTACGATACCAATGACGCAACCACGACCGCGTTCCTGGAGGATATCGACAAGCTGAGCCAGCAAAACATCACCATGAACGTGCCGGACAAGCTGGAAAGCCAGCCGATTCTGGAGAAGATCATGCAGACGCGCGTGCGTAACCTGCTGGCCCAGCCGGGCGTTCCGGCAGAGCGCCCGGCTGAAGCACCTGCCGCCGCGCCAGCGCCTGAAAGCGCGCCGCAAGGAGAGTGATGATGCTAAAAGTCTTCTTACTCTTCATCCTGCTGATCGCCGGGATTGTACTGGGACCGATGCTCGCGGGTCACCAGGGTTACGTATTGATCCAGACCGATAACTACAACGTCGAAACCAGCGTGACAGGGCTGGTGATCATCCTGATCCTGGGTGTGGTCGTCCTGCTGGCAGTGGAATGGATCCTGCGTCGGATTTTCCGTACCGGGGTTCACACGCGCGGCTGGTTCGTTGGCCGTAAGCGCCGTCGCGCCCGTAAGCAGACCGAGCAAGCGTTGCTGAAGCTGGCCGAAGGCGACTATCAGCAGGTTGAAAAGCTGATGTCGAAAAATGCCGACCATGCAGAACAGCCGGTTGTTAACTATCTGCTGGCCGCTGAGGCGGCGCAACAGCGAGGCGATGAGGCCCGCGCCAATCAGCATCTCGAACGCGCGTCTGAGCTCTCAACTAAGGATCCGATTCCGGTTGAGATCACCCGCGTTCGTCTGCAACTGGCGCGCAATGAAAACCATGCCGCACGTCACGGCGTTGACCGTCTGCTGGAAATCACCCCTCGTCATCCGGAAGTGCTGCGTCTTGCTGAGCAGGCATATATTCGGACCGGTGCATGGGGCTCGCTGCTGGACATTATCCCTTCCATGGCGAAAGCCGACGTGGGCGATGATGAACATCGTGATGAACTTCAGCGTCTGGCCTGGATTGGCCTGATGGATCAGGCGCGCGCCGATCTCGGCAGCGACGGCCTGAAAACCTGGTGGAAAAACCAGAGCCGCAAAACGCGCCAGCAGGTTCCCCTTCAGGTGGCGATGGCAGAACATCTGATTGAGTGTGACGACCATGACACCGCGCAGGAGATACTTCTCGACGGTCTCAAGCGACAGTATGATGACCGCCTGGTGATGGTCATCCCGCGTCTGAAAACCAACAATCCGGAACAAATAGAAAAAGCATTGCGCCAGCAGATCAAAACCGTGGGCGATCGCCCGCTGCTGTGGAGTACGCTGGGCCAGTCTTTGATGAAACACGGCGAGTGGCAGGAGGCGAGTCTCGCCTTCCGCGCAGCGCTGAAGCAACGCCCGGACGCATTTGATTACGCCTGGCTTGCTGATTCGCTGGACAAGCAGCACAAGCCGGAAGAGGCCGCAGCCATGCGGCGTGATGGGCTTCTGCTTACGCTACACAATAACGGAACGCAGCAGTAATTATCCAGGAGGCCAGATGGCCTCCTTTTTTGTACCCATAAAAAAACGCCTGCTATAAAAGCAGGCGTTAAAACAGGTCTGTAAGACAACATATTTGGTGCTTCACTCAACGTTATGTCCATGGTGTTTGATGAGGCCGAAGCGACATCTGTCAGTGGACGATAAGCACCGTAAACGGCTCTGCGTCATTCCTGAGTTTATGAGGCCTTAGGGCGAACATAAGAGATGGAATGAGCATCTACACGCATATTATTGCATGTAATGTGCCAGGTTTACACGCATAACTTTTACATCGCGCAACATTTTAAGATAAAAGGAAATTATGTTGTTAAGAGACGCCTTACGCCATACAAAATCGCGCTAAGGGCGGAAATCTGTCGTCACCAGGAGACAGGTTAAGAGAGAAAATAATAAATTCTTTATTATTAACAGCTTATATGTCGCTGAATCGCGACAAGGATATAGAGTGTTGTCGGGGAATGGCTACAGGATGAAAAAGCGCAGAAAACAAAAAACCCCGCCGAAGCGGGGTTCAAAATTGGTCGGCGAGAGAGGATTCGAACCTCCGACCCACTGGTCCCAAACCAGTTGCGCTACCAAGCTGCGCTACTCGCCGATGTACTGCTTTTTTGAATTTTTAGTTCAACTCATTAAAAGTCGTGGTGCGAGGGGGGGGACTTGAACCCCCACGTCCGTAAGAACACTAACACCTGAAGCTAGCGCGTCTACCAATTCCGCCACCTTCGCAATTCACAACTCTTTCAATAATGGGGTGGCTAATGGGATTCGAACCCACGACAACTGGAATCACAATCCAGGGCTCTACCAACTGAGCTATAGCCACCACTGTATTCTTTCACGCGGTTCTGACTACTTCTCAGACCACCGCAGCTCTAGCGCCGGGACTAAAATGGCGCGCCCGACAGGATTCGAACCTGAGACCTCTGCCTCCGGAGGGCAGCGCTCTATCCAGCTGAGCTACGGGCGCTTAGCGCCGTTGCGGGGCTGGATATTACGTACCTCCGACCCCGCTGTCTAGTGCTTTTTTGAAAAAAATGCGCGTTTGGTTATGGTTTGCACATTTTGCCGCTTATTCCTCCACTTTATGGGCGGAGCCACGGCGACCCAGGCCAAAAAGTTTATATGCAGCTGTGACGGCAGCCAGGAAGATCATCCCGACAAACAGCGACATGCGGGTATCTTCATTAAAGTACATTCCAATTAATACGCAAATCAGGAACGCCATCGTCAAATAGTTCGCATACGGGAACAGAATGGAACGGAATGGATGGCTGGCGATCGCTTCTTTGTGCGCCTGTCGGAAACGCAGCTGGCTAATCAAAATGACAAACCACGGTACCATCCCCGGCAGCACGCTGGCGCTATAAACATAAACAAACACGCGCTGCGGATTCGGGATGATGTAGTTCAGGCAAGAGCCAATCAGCAGAATCACAATCGACACCGCTACGCCCGCCACCGGTACACCCACGCAGGAGACTTTACCCATCACCGCCGGCAGCTGTTTGTTTTGCGAGAGCGCGTAAAGCATACGCCCACAGCTGTACATTCCGCTGTTACAGCCGGAGAGCGCCGCCGTCAGCACCACAAAGTTGATAATGGCGGCTGCCGCCGTGATGCCAATCTTAGCGAAGGTTAAGACAAACGGGCTGCCGGTGGTGCCGATCTCGTTCCATGGGAAAATGGTCACGATAACGAAGATCGCGCCCACATAGAAAATCAGGATACGCCACAGCACCTTGCCTACCGCGCTACGCAGCGTGACCTGTGGGTTTTTCGCCTCACCAGCGGTAATGCCGATCAGCTCAACGCCCTGATAGGAGGCGACAACGATACAGAGTGCCGTCAGAAAGCCCTTCCAGCCGCCCGCAAAGAAGCCGCCGTGCCCGGTCAGGTTACCAAAACCGATAGCGTGCCCGCCGTTACCGAAGCCAAAGAAGATGACCCCAAGGCCAACGACAATCATCACGATGATGGTGGTGACTTTGATCATCGCAAACCAGAACTCGATTTCGCCGTAAAGACGAACGGCGGCAAGGTTCGCCAGCGCCACCAGCCCTACGGCAATAAGCGCGGGTATCCACTGGGCCATCTCCGGGAACCAGAACTGCACGTAGACCCCGATGGCGGTGATCTCCGAAATCCCCACGGCCATCCACATAAACCAGTACGACCAGGCCGTGAGATAACCAAAGAACGGGCTCATATACCGGTGGGCGTAAACGGCGAAAGAGCCCGTCACCGGCTCCAGAAACAGCATTTCGCCCATTGAGCGCATGATGAAGAAGACGAACAGTCCGGCAATAATATACGCCAGCAGGACGGAAGGCCCCGCCCACTTCAGCGTGCTTGCCGAGCCCATAAACAGGCCAACGCCGATAGTCCCGCCCAGCGCGATCAGTTCAATATGTCGAGCTTCCAGCCCACGCTGAAGCTCCGGTTTTTTCTCTGCCATAATTCCTCGGTTGTGTTTGCTGTTTCCCGACTTGTTGCCGGGTATTGTTTTGAGGGGTACTGAAATACGGAGCGAATGGTTTCTTAAATTCTGGCAAATGGCAAACAATGCATTAAAAAAATGAATGCATTGCACATAAACTCAGCAGTTTTGCGGGGGGCGTTGCAGCGCGAACAGCAGATCGCGCTGCATATTGATTACATTTTCCCGGTGTAGTGCCAGGCGAGGTAGCGCAGAAGGCGAATCTGTCGTTTTATACGCGTCGGTTGGGAGAGCAGGCGGTAGAGCCACTCCAGCCCCAGATTTTGCCAGACTTTGGGCGCACGCTTAACGTGGCCGGTAAAGACGTCGTAGGTGCCGCCAACGCCCATATAAAGCGCATCCGGGCTGACCAGACGGCAATCGCGCATCAGTATTTCCTGGCGCGGCGACCCCATAGCGACAGTGACAATTTTCGCCCCGCTGTCGCGCACGCGCTCATATAACGCCTGGCGATCTTCCGGCCTGAAATAGCCATCCTGACTGCCCACTATGTTAACATTCCACTGGCTACGCAGCTTTTGTTCGGTCTGCGCCAGCACCTCTGGCTTGCCGCCGATCAAAAATACCGGCGTGCCTTCAGCGCCTGCGCGCTCCATAAGCCGCTCCCAAAGGTCAGCACCCGCCACGCGAGACACATTAGCGTCTGGAAACTTTTTACGAATTGAACGCACCACGCTAATACCGTCTGCGTATTTAAACTCCGCGGCTTCAATCAGGCTTTTCACTTCCGCATTATCTTCAACCGCCAGCATTTTTTCTGCGTTGATGGCCACCAGCGTGCCCGACTTCATCTGCCCGTCCGCGAACAGAAAATCCAGCGCGTGCTGCATGTCACGCCAGCCAATCAGCTGTAGCCCGCGCAGTGCATAACGCGGGGCTGAAGTTGTATCCGTCATGATAATCCCTACTCAGACTTGCGACAGCGTTGTGCTGCCCTGTGGCTCACGTCTGTGCACAAGCCCTGCACTGTCAAACAACCAGTACAGCAGTTTTGCCAGCAGCAGACAGAGTCCGAAAACGACCATAAAGAACACCACGCGTGAGACGAATGAATCCAGCCCCTCGCGCGCCAGAACGATCATATTGAAAATGGCACCGAAACAGAAACTGTGCAAAACAGCGGCTTTGTAGCGGTTGGTCTCTTCGTTACCCAGCGTATATAGCCAGTCGAACCATTTTATTATCAGCCCTACCGCGATCGCGCCAGGCAGGATAAACCACGTTCCGCCCATCACTACCAGCGAGCCAATCAGGGTTGGGGAAATCGCCAGACCCGAATGGTTGTTCAGCACTTCCCAGGTGAAGTAGTTCGCCGTGTTCAGGACAATGCCGGGACGATCGGGCCACAGCCACGTCGGTATAAAGACATAGAAATCGCGAACAATCGGCGCCAGCCCCTGGAATTCGATCTTGTCGTAGTTTTGCAGCAGTAATGCCAGGTTTTCCCACGGCGAGAAGGTGTCGCGCGTCAGATACAGGAAGGTGTAAAACGCTTCGTCGCCGGCCACGTTCAGCCCGTAGCGCTTCAGCGCCAGCCAGAACATCCCCACAATGCCAAAGACGCCTGCCGCCGCCAGCATCCACAGCGAGATCCAGCCGCGAATAATGCCGATAAACAGGAAAATCGCGAAGGCGATAATGATGTTGGCGCGGGTGCCGCCGACGATCATGTAGGTCAGAATGCCAAATGCGACGGTGCTGACCAGGAAGAACAGCCAGGCTTTGCTGTCCTGACGCAGGAAAAAGACCACCAGCATCGCCGGGATAAAGAAATAGAAGAAACGCTTGAGCGCGACGCCGGAGACTTCGGCGGAGAAAATCTGGCTATAGGACTGCAACTTAAACAGTAAAAAGCCGTTATGCATGAAGAAAATCGCCACGCTGACGAGGGCGATAGTCATCAGCATAACCCACGTCAGATGGGTTTCTACCCGGTTCATGGTAAACAGCGGACGACGAGGGGTGGTGTCTTTTGCCGCGCGCAGGCGCGTTTTATAAGTGACGTAGTACACCGCGTAGAAGCAGGTCGCAGAGAGCAGCGCCTGCAACAAGATTTCCGGCGGCGCGACGCCAACATCAAAGCGGAACACGAGGATGCTGGTCAGCGGGAAGCCAAAGAAAAAGGTCAGCAAAAACAGCAGCGAGAAGAATACGTTGAAGTTAAAACGTACCCGCCGGAATTCAAACCAGGTGAGCGTGGCGATAAACAGCGTGCTCAGCAGCCAGACCACCAGCAAGCCGCTAAACTGCAACTGGCTCATGCGTTGTCTCCTGAAGCAATACGCAGCGCGCGGTGCCACGGCGTGAGGTAGTTCGGGCTGAAAAAGTCGATGCTATTTTTATCCACCAGCGTGAGCTGACGCTGCGCTTCCCGTACCACCTCGACATTAAGCGTGTCAGAGGTAAACAGCACCGGAATATGCTGCTCGGCCATGTCCTGCCAGAACGGGTTTTCGCGGTTGAGCACGCAGGGTACGCCCGCCTGAATCAGCAGACACAGCGTGCCAATCCCCTGCTGACGGGCAAAGATGAAATAGCCCAGATCGCATTTTCGCAGCAGCGCGAGATAGTCATCAAATTCCAGCTTATCGCTGAGAATGTGCAGGTTTTCCGCGCTAAACAGCGCAAGCCCCTGCTGGCGAACTTCATCGATGTAGGCGTCGTTATTGGCGGGATAGCCCATCGGCACCACCACGTTCACCGTGTCGCCAAACTGCTGATGCACCGCCCTCAGCGCCGCGACATGCTCGTTACTGCGATCGCCGGAATTCCCCACCAGGATGGTCAGCTTGCCCTCTCGAACCGTGTCATTCGCCATGGTGTTCAGCGCCGGATCCATACGGGTCGGGAAATAGAGCAGCTCCCCGCGAACCTTCGGGTGCTGTTTAGCAAAATAGTTGAGATCGCCTCGGGTAGCAAAAACGCAGCCCACGCGCGCCTGCGCCAGACGACGCAGCGGATAGAAAAGTCGGAACTTCCAGCCACGGGAGACTTCGTAGAGATCCGCTCCCCAGATATGCCAGCTGAACTGAGAAGGTTTGATCCCGCCGCTTAACAGCGCCAGCCACAGTCCGGTATTGAACTGTCCATGGAAGAAGAAACGTTGGCTTCGATCCGCTTTGGCTTTAGCAACCACGGCCTTCGTCAGCGCCGCTTTGTCTGGCCAGAAGGTGATATGCAATGCCGGACACGCCGCGCTCAGGCCGTTATCGCATCCAACGACCATAAACTCACGCGCATCGGGCGTGCCGGATGCCAGTTCATCGTTGAAGAACCGCAGAACGGTCTGGTTATGATGCGGGATATCCGATCCCAGTATGTGTATCAGTGCAGTCATGCGCGTTTACGCCAAAGTAAAAATACGCCGCAACAGGCAGCGAAATAAACGATATAAGTTGCCATATAGGCCTGCGCCGCCCCCAGCGCACCGTGGGTGGGGATCAGCCAGTGAGAAAATGCCGTTAGCAGCGCAAACTGGCCGATCTCTGCCAGGATATACAACCGCAGCGAAGCCTTCGCAATCACCAGATAGCCGAAAACGTATGCCCCCACTTTCAGCACATCGCCGACCAGTTGCCAGGCAAACAGATCGCGCATGGCGGTAAACTTCGCTGAAAACAGCAGCCAGATGGCGAAATCACGCAGTAACCAGACGGTAAAGCTGGCGATCGCAACGGCCGGCAACACGAAACGCAGGGCGCGAAAAATCTCGCGGGTAATATCCTGCCTGGACGTCAGGCGCGATAAGGTTGGCAGCAAATAGACGCTAAAGGAAGCCGTAATAAATTGGAGGTAAGCATCTGAAATGCTGCTCACGCCCTGCCAGATCCCCACTTCATCCCAGCTGTAATGCGCTGCCAGCAGGTTTCGCATCATCACGTAAGCCACGGGAAGCGTTACCGAAGTGATGAGCGCCATCAGGGTAAACTTTCCTAGCTGCCCCGCCAGCATCTTGTCCCACTGCGGTTTCAGGTAACTCAGCGGGACATTGCCTCTGCGCATCAGCATAAACGCTGCCGGAACGACAACGAGCGCAGGCACCAGCGCCAGCCCCAGCAGCGCGCCTTCATAGCCGCCCAGCCGATAGCAGAAGTAGTAGGCGATAACGCCGATAATGCTGCCGAGGATCAGCGCCAGCGCATTCCCGGCGGCATCACGGAAGCCTTTCATCAGCGCCAGCAGCAGGTTCGCCCAGGCGATGCCCATCTGAACGAGCGCCACCAGGCGCACCAGTCCCTGATAGTGCGTGTGTCCGAACAGTCCCTGACTAACAGGTGCCGCCGCCAGCAAAAAGACGATGGCCAGCAACGTAGAGAAGCCCAGCACCATAGCAGAGGAGGTGCCCACCACCGTGCGAAGCTTTTCGGCATCGTCATGATGCTGCGCGACGTATTTGGTGACGCCATTGAATATCCCGGCACCTGCCAGCACGCCAAGCACCGTGACCAGTTGGCGGAAGTTCCCTGCCAGCCCAACGCCTGACGGACCAAATGAGACGGCCAGCAGCTTGACGACCAGTAACCCGGCGCCAATTTTTACTAGCGTGGACGCTGCCGTCCACACCGACGCTTTTGCCAGAGACATATCAGGCGAAATAACTCAGAAGCGAATTGATCACCGTACGCTGGTTCACCGGCGCGAGGTTGTAGAACAGGGGCAGGCGGAGCAGACGTTCGCTCTCTTTGGTGGTGTAGCGGTCTTCACCGGCAAACATCCCGAAGGCTTCGCCAGCCGGGCTGGAGTGCAGCGGAATATAGTGGAATACCGCCATAATTTCCGCCTCCTTCAGCCAGGCAATCAGCTTGCTGCGATCGTCGTTATCGCGCAGCTTGATATAGAACATGTGGGCGTTGTGGATGCAGTCTGCCGGAATGGTCGGCAGTTCAATACGTCCGGCTTTAGCCAGCGGCTCCAGCGCGTCGTAGTAGGTTTGCCACAGGGAGAGGCGTTGCAGATTGATTCGCTCTGCCGCTTCCAGCTGCGCCCAGAGATACGCGGCCTGCAAGTCCGCCATCAGGTAGCTTGAGCCGATATCGCGCCAGGTGTATTTATCCACCTGACCGCGGAAGAACTGGCTGCGGTTGGTCCCTTTTTCACGGATCACTTCCGCACGCTCCACAAGGGCACGATCGTTAATCAGCGTCGCGCCGCCTTCGCCGCCTGCGGTGTAGTTTTTGGTTTCGTGGAAGCTAAAGCAGCCGATATGACCGATGGTTCCCAGCGCGCGACCTTTGTAGGTGGACATCACGCCCTGCGCGGCGTCTTCCACCACGAACAGGTTGTGCTTTTTGGCGATGGCCATGATGGTGTCCATTTCACAGGCCACGCCCGCGTAATGCACCGGAACAATCGCCCGCGTTTTGTCGGTGATCGCCGCTTCAATCAGCGTTTCGTTGATGTTCATGGTATCCGGACGGATATCCACAAACACGATTTTCGCCCCGCGCAGGACAAACGCGTTCGCCGTGGAGACGAAGGTGTAGCTCGGCATGATCACTTCATCGCCGGGCTGAATATCCAGCAGCAGCGCGGCCATTTCGAGCGATGCGGTGCAGGACGGCGTCAGCAGCACCTTGGCACTGTGAAAACGTTGCTCCATCCACTGCTGGCAGCGACGGGTAAAACCACCGTCGCCACAGAGCTTGCCGCTGCCCATAGCCGACTGCATGTAATCAAGTTCAGTGCCCACAACGGGAGGCGCGTTAAATGGAATCATCTTGTCACCTGTATAACCAGTAGGCGGTGGCGTCAATGCTGGCACCACTCGCAATATAACGTTTAAGCGCAGCGGTGTTGCCCATCTGGGTTGCGACCCGCAGCGTCGATACCTGTTGTTGCTCCGCCCAGTGCAGCGCCGCCTGCATGAGTTTTTCGCCCATGCCGCGCCCGGCTAACAAACCGATGCGCGCCTCGTGCTCGTTGAGCCTGCGAAGCGAAACAAAACCCTGAATCTGCCCACCGGCAGTACGGAACACCAGACAGACGTGGTCAAACGTGCCTTTAACCGCATTCTCTATCCACCGGGCATAAAAGCGGCCGCTGTCATCGGGCGCATACCAGGGCGCCCGGAAACGGCTTTGAGCGAAAGCCAGCGCCGCCATCTTGCGCAGCGCGGGGATATCCTGCTCCGTTGCAATTTCCGCGCCCGGTGAGCCGTGGCGGGCCACGGTAACAGAGAGATCAACCTCGCCCTCGACCAGCCGGAATCCGTGCTGCTGGAGCGCGTCCAGCAGATCGGCGCGGTCCGCCGGGATCTTAGCCTGTACGCGCTGCCAGGCGCTGAAGTCTGCGTCCTGCAACGCAGGAGCGTTATCGCGCAGACGCACTATCGCTGAGGGGAGCGAAAAAAATACGCTTTCCCACTCAAGGGACTCCAGCACGCCGTTGAGAGTAATCAACGCCAAACGCCCTTAGTATCAACAATATACTGCTGACGCACGGCATCACCGGAGACCGCTTTAAACGCATTGTGATCCACCAGCAGCACCAGCACATCCGCCGTCGCCAGCGCGTCATCCAGTGCGGTAAGGGTGCAGTGACCGGCAAGTTTTGCCGGCAACGCATGAATATTCGGCTCAACCACCAGCGTTTCACCGCTGTGCCAGGCTGCGATCGTTTCGGCAATTTCCATTGCCGGGCTTTCGCGAAGATCGTCAATATTCGGTTTGAATGCCAGACCAAAGCAGGCAATTTTCAGCTCACTGGCACGTTTACCGCTGTCGGCGAGGCAATCCGCCACCGTGGCTTTCACCTGGTTGATAACCCAGTGCGGTTTGTGGTCGTTTACTTCGCGCGCGGTGCGAATCAGGCGTGCCTGTTCCGGATTCTGCGCCACGATAAACCACGGATCGACCGCGATACAGTGCCCACCCACACCCGGCCCCGGCTGAAGGATGTTCACGCGTGGGTGACGATTGGCAAGGCGAACAAGTTCCCAGACGTTAATCCCCTGATCGGCGCAAATCAACGACAGTTCATTCGCAAATGCAATGTTAACATCGCGGAAGCTGTTTTCGGTCAGTTTGCACATCTCGGCGGTGCGGGAGTTGGTCACCACGCATTCGCCTTCAAGGAAGATCTTATACAGCTCGCTGGCGCGCGCGGAGCAGACTGGAGTCATGCCGCCAATCACGCGGTCATTTTTAATCAGTTCCACCATCACCTGGCCTGGCAGTACGCGCTCAGGGCAGTAGGCGATGTTGATATCGGCCTGGTCGCCCGCCTGCTGGGGGAAGCTGAGATCGGGACGCGCCTCGGCCAGCCACTGTGCCATCTGCTCGGTTGCCCCAACAGGTGAAGTGGACTCAAGAATAACCAGTGCCCCTTTCTTCAGCACAGGCGCAATGGATTTTGCCGCCGCCTCGACGTAAACCATGTCAGGTTCATGATCGCCTTTAAAGGGCGTTGGAACCGCAATCAGGTACGCATCGGCTTCTACCGGCGTGGTGCTGGCGCGCAGGAAGCCACCGTCCACCGCCTTTTTCACCACACGATCGAGATCGGGCTCCACGATATGAATTTCGCCACGGTTGATGGTTTCTACCGCATGCGCGTTGATATCTACGCCAATAACCTGCTTTTGACGAGAGGCAAAGGCCGCCGCAGTAGGCAGCCCGATATAGCCGAGACCAACAACAGAGATGGTAGTAAAACTCATAGCGTTACCCGATTGTGTTTAAGTGCGTGCAAAATACGTCCACAAGCCTGCCCGTCCCCGTACGGGTTATGGGCACGGCTCATCGCCTGATACTCTTCTTCGTCATGCAGTAAGCGCGTGACCTCTTCGACAATACGACGCGGATCCGTTCCCACCAGACGCACGGTACCGGCAGTGACCGCTTCCGGACGTTCAGTGGTTTCGCGCATCACCAGTACCGGCTTACCGAGGGAAGGCGCCTCTTCCTGAATGCCGCCAGAATCGGTCAGGATCAGCCAGGCGTGGTTCATCAGCCAGACAAATGGCAGATAGTCCTGCGGCTCTATCAGGAGCACGTTTTCCACGTGGCCCAGGATACGGTTGACCGGTTCGCTGACGTTAGGGTTAAGGTGCACCGGATAGACAATCTGCACATCCTCATTCTGCGCGGCGATTTCAGCCAGCGCGTGGCAGATTTGCTCAAAGCCACGGCCAAAACTTTCGCGGCGGTGTCCCGTCACCAGAATCGTTTTCTTGCCGTTGTTCAGGAACGGATAGCGCGCAGCGAGTTCTGCCTGAAGCTCGCTGTTAGCCAGCACGCGGTCACGCACCCAAATCAGCGCATCAATGACCGTATTGCCGGTAACGAAGATTTTGCTGTCGCTGATGTTTTCGCGCAGCAGGTTCTGACGTGAGTTTTCGGTTGGCGCAAAATGGTACATCGCCAGGTGACCGGTGAGCGTACGGTTGGCCTCTTCCGGCCACGGGGAATAAAGATTGCCGGTACGCAGTCCCGCTTCGACATGGCCAACAGGGATTCGCTGATAGAACGCGGCCAGGCTGGTCGCCACGGTGGTGGTGGTGTCGCCGTGCACCAGCACTACATCCGGCTTGAACGACTCCAGAATAGGCTTTAATTCTTGCAGAATACGGCAGGTGATTTCCGTCAGTCCCTGTCCCGGTTTCATTATATTGAGATCGTAATCCGGGACGATAGAAAAGAGGGTTAAGACCTGATCGAGCATCTCACGGTGCTGGGCAGTCACGCACACTTTCGCTTCAATATCAGGATCTCTGGCCAGCGCATGAACCAGAGGCGCCATCTTGATGGCCTCCGGCCTGGTGCCAAATACGGTTAGTACTTTCACATCGATTCTCTTCGATTAGACGATGAAGGCCGCAGCCTTCATCGTAGACGGCGTTCTTAGTTTGTGCGGCGACGCAATAACGCTACGCCAGCGCCAGTCAGTGCGCCCACAATCCCCCACATGATCATCAGGAATGCGCGACGCGGACTATCGCGTTTTACAGGCTCTTCAGGCGTTCTTAAATAACGATAGGTCTGAAAACGCGGGTCCAGCGTTGGACCGACGTTGAGCGTATTGAGCATGGCGCGGTTTTGGTCGTAATCAAGGTCAAAGTCAGGGCCAACGGCCTGGATATTTTCCAGACGTGCCTGAAGCATTGGGCGACCAAGAAGGAACATTTCTGAATCAGGGAGTTCGTCAGCCGGAACATCCGTTTCGCTACGGGAAATATTGTGCTGTTCCGCAATCTTCAGCGCCTGCTCAATATTATGCACGCGACGGGCGAAGATGGCCTTAGCGACCTCTTCCTGACGTTTGACCTGCGCTTTCATCTGAATAGTACGCGCAGCCCAGGCGCCTTTCAGCTCGTCATTCAGATGACTGGCCGCACGCTGGCTGGCAAAAGCAACGTACTGACGCAACAGGTTATTGGCGTCCGGCGCCGTTTCCGCAATCAGCTTCACGCTGTCGCTAACGTTACGGAGCACATCGCCAGGCATAAACTGAATGTTGTTGATTAAATCATCCAGCAGCGCGGCATCCGCTTTGCTGTTACCGACCATGCGCTGCTTGTAGTAGTCTGTCTGGGACCAGAAATCGCGACGTGTATCCCACGACGCCAGCTGCATCACAAACTCTTTGTAGGACTCATCCATCACCGAGGCCTGATCCGGGGTCGCCAGATTGGCCTTGATATCAAGATTACGCAGGAATTGCTGCTGGGAGTAGTAGCCTCCAAGCATATTCACCGTTGGTCGGTCTGTGATCGCCGTGGCGCTCCACTCTTGTTTCGCAAAGAAGGTGTAGGCAAGCGCTAACAGCGCGAACCCCAGGCCAATCCCCACAATCCACAGTTTGCCCTGCCATAACACTCGAAACAAACCACGAATATCCAGCTCGTTCTCAGTGCCCACTGATTTCGCTCCCGCCAACGGTTGAGTCATCATAGTCCCGGTTTTACTTAGTTAATGTTGTGTTTTTGCCACTGTTCCGACGCATCCTGCGTTTTAAACGTTTAATAAAACGCGCGACTTTCCATGCACGCTTGATGCAGTAACCGTACATGAAAAATGCTAGCAAGAATAATACCAACATTACCCATTCAGGAATGAAATGAGCATATTCCGCGGCAACGCCAATCGCAGCCAGAATAGCAGCCGCTAGCGTAATCAGCACAAACGCCTGACGAGACGTGAAGCCGGCGCGCATAATCAGATGATGAATATGCTGCCGATCGGGAGAAAACGGGCTCATCCCTTTACGTAGACGACGGTACATAATAGCGACCATGTCCATCAGCGGGATGGCGATAATCCAGAGAGCCGTTACCGGGCTGATAGGGTGCGTTTTACCCTGCGTGGTCTCCAGCAGGACCCAGATCACCGTAAAGCCAATCAGGGTACTGCCCGCATCGCCCATAAAGACTTTATAGCGACGCCCTAACACACCCAGGTTCAGGCAGATGTAAGGCAGAATGGCGGCAATCATGGCAAAGCACCACATTGACAAGCTGTACTGGCCGTCAAACCATAAAATGATGCCGATTGCGCCAAACGAAACAGAGGACAGCCCACCGAGCAGACCGTCTATGCCATCAACCATGTTAAAGGCGTTGATAGCCGCCCACACGGCAAACAGCGTGAGGAAGAAGCCGAACGGCCCAAGCACCAGCTCCCAGGGACCAAACACGTAGCCCAGGCTTCTGAGATAGAGGCCGCCCACCACCATCATAATGATGCCAATGGCCGCCTGCACCGTCGCGCGGAACTTCACGCTGATATCAAAACGATCATCAAGGGCGCCGACCAGTACCAGCACACCGGCACATGCCAGGTAGAGTGCGGCATGGGGGATATAGTAATCCGCGATCCCGAATGTGAAACAGATGCCTGCGTATACCGAAATGCCGCCCACCAGCGGAATAAGCCCCTGATGACGTTTACGGAAATTCGGTTTGTCCACTAACCCAATTCTTTTTGCTACCTTGCGCGCAATGAACAAAAAACAGGTTGTGAATAAAAAAATACTGATCAGCTCAGTTACTGCAGTGAGTAGATTCACAATGGATTGCTCTCAACAAATGTTAGTCCCGGAAGTATAACCATGAAGCCTCTGCCTCAGAAGGATTAAAGAAGGCTTATCACAACTCCCTTTGTATGTTTTTCAATCAATTATTTCTTTGACTGTGCAAACCTTCTTATTGTCGCACCGACCGGTCAAAATTGGGAGTGTGTGGTAATAGCGTATAGTCCATAAATAAAAAACGCCACGTAAAAACGTGGCGTTTACTGGGATTATTTGCGTTACGAGCGTTTCATCATGTCGAAGAAATCGTCGTTCGTTTTAGTCATCGCCAGTTTGTTAATGAGGAATTCCATTGCGTCGATTTCGCCCATTGGATGGATGATTTTGCGCAGGATCCACATTTTCTGCAGCTCTTCCTGAGTGGTAAGCAGCTCTTCTTTACGGGTACCGGAACGGTTGTAGTCGATCGCCGGGAAGACGCGTTTTTCTGCGATTTTACGAGAAAGGTGCAGTTCCATGTTGCCTGTACCTTTAAACTCTTCGTAAATAACTTCGTCCATTTTGGAGCCGGTATCGATCAGCGCCGTCGCGATAATGGTCAGGCTACCGCCCTCTTCCACGTTACGCGCCGCACCGAAGAAACGCTTCGGACGATGCAGGGCGTTGGCATCCACACCACCGGTCAGTACTTTACCGGAAGCCGGCACCACGGTGTTGTAGGCACGCGCCAGACGGGTAATGGAATCGAGCAGGATGATCACGTCTTTCTTGTGCTCAACCAGGCGTTTCGCCTTCTCGATGACCATTTCCGCAACCTGAACGTGGCGGGAAGCAGGCTCGTCGAAGGTTGACGCAACCACTTCCCCTTTCACCAGACGCTGCATCTCGGTCACTTCTTCCGGACGTTCGTCAATCAGCAGCACCATCAGCACACAGTCTGGATGGTTGTAAGCAATGCTCTGCGCGATGTTTTGCAGCAGCATGGTTTTACCGGCTTTTGGCGGCGCCACAATCAGACCACGCTGGCCACGACCAATTGGCGATGCCAGATCCAGCACACGAGCGGTTAAGTCTTCAGTAGACCCGTTACCACGCTCCATACGCAAACGAGAGTTCGCGTGCAGCGGCGTTAAGTTCTCGAACAGGATCTTATTGCGGGAGTTTTCCGGTTTGTCGTAGTTGACTTCATTAACCTTCAACAGCGCAAAGTAGCGTTCACCCTCTTTTGGAGGACGAATCTTACCTGAAATGGTGTCACCAGTGCGGAGGTTGAAACGGCGGATTTGGCTAGGGGATACGTAGATGTCGTCAGGGCCGGCGAGGTAGGAGCTGTCTGCAGAGCGGAGGAAACCAAATCCGTCTTGCAGTATCTCCAGCACACCGTCGCCAAAGATATCTTCGCCACTCTTAGCGTGTTGCTTCAGGATGGCGAAAATGATGTCCTGCTTGCGCATACGAGCCTGGTTTTCCAGTCCCATATTTTCGCCGAGAGTGATCAGCTCAGAAACCGGCGTATTCTTTAATTCGGTAAGATTCATAATGGTGTGGGTTCTTAAACTCGGGGTGATTCTCGAACTTAATGTTGTGAATGGTATGGCAGGGTCATCCATGCCTGTTTAGCGGCCATCACCTCATGTCTGTTCGCTGTCTGGTCACAGGGAAAGAACGCAGAACTGAAACGACAAGACGGATTGAGTGACAAGCCCGGAATCTAGCAACTTCACGCACTGTTTAAGTTAACAACGGGAAGTATCGGGTAAAACAAGATTCAAACAACAAGATATGTTTAAAACGTAGTCATAGCTAACTTAGCACGACTAAAGCCGGGCGTCCAGAGCTCACCATTAATTAGGCGCTCTGGACGCTCAGCGGAGAAACCTTACGCCAGGTTAGCGTCCAGGAACTCTTTCAGTTGACCTTTGGACAGTGCGCCCACTTTGGTCGCCGCCACGTCACCGTTCTTGAACAGCAGCAGGGTCGGGATGCCACGGATACCGTATTTTGGCGCGGTGCCCGGGTTCTGGTCGATGTTCAGCTTGGCAACGGTCAGTTTGCCCTGATATTCGTCAGCGATTTCATCCAGAATCGGAGCGATCATTTTGCAAGGACCACACCATTCAGCCCAGAAATCAACGAGGATCAGCCCGTCAGCTTTAAGTACGTCCGTGTCAAAACTGTCGTCAGTCAGGTGAATAATTTTATCGCTCATATATAACTCCACAGGAATAAGCCTGGTACGTTGGTTTTGTCTCCACCAACGACGTGTTGATGTCGCATTAACCAACTAAAGGTTGACTTTATTTCACCGGATACGCTTTCGTAAAGCAATAGTAAGCTGATATTCTACCACACTATGAGCAAAACACATTTAACAGAACAGAAGTTTTCCGACTTCGCCCTGCACCCAAAGGTGATCGAAGCCCTTGAAACTAAAGGGTTTCATAACTGCACGCCCATTCAGGCTCTCGCCCTGCCGCTGACGCTGGCCGGTCGTGATGTTGCAGGGCAGGCGCAAACCGGTACTGGCAAAACGATGGCGTTTTTAACGTCAACGTTTCATTATTTACTTTCTCACCCAGCGATTGCAGACCGCAAAGTTAACCAGCCGCGCGCGCTAATTATGGCCCCGACGCGAGAACTGGCGGTACAGATCCACGCAGACGCTGAGCCCCTGGCGCAAGCCACCGGCCTGAAACTTGGCCTGGCCTATGGCGGCGACGGCTACGATAAACAGCTGAAAGTGCTGGAAAGCGGCGTAGATATCCTGATTGGGACCACCGGCCGTCTTATCGACTACGCTAAACAGAACCATATCAACCTCGGCGCAATCCAGGTCGTGGTGCTGGATGAAGCAGACCGCATGTACGATCTGGGCTTCATTAAAGACATCCGCTGGCTGTTCCGCCGTATGCCTGCGGCAAACCAGCGTCTGAACATGCTGTTCTCCGCAACCCTTTCATACCGCGTACGTGAACTCGCATTCGAGCAGATGAACAATGCGGAATATGTGGAAGTAGAACCGGAGCAGAAAACCGGGCACCGCATTAAAGAAGAGCTCTTCTATCCTTCTAATGAAGAGAAAATGCGCCTGCTGCAAACCCTGATCGAAGAAGAGTGGCCGGATCGCGCGATCATCTTTGCGAACACTAAACACCGCTGTGAAGATATCTGGGGCCACCTGGCGGCAGATGGTCACCGTGTGGGCCTGCTGACCGGCGACGTGGCGCAGAAAAAACGCCTGCGCATTCTCGACGAATTTACTCGTGGCGACCTTGATATTCTGGTCGCGACCGACGTGGCGGCCCGTGGCCTGCACATTCCAGCCGTGACGCACGTCTTTAACTATGACCTGCCAGATGACTGTGAAGACTATGTACACCGTATCGGTCGTACCGGTCGTGCCGGCGCAAGCGGTCACTCCATCAGCCTTGCATGTGAAGAGTATGCGCTGAACCTTCCGGCCATTGAGACCTATATCGGTCACTCTATTCCACAGAGTAAATACAATCCGGACGCGCTGATGAGCGAACTGCCGCCACCTAAGCGCCTTACCCGTCCACGTACCGGTAATGGCCCGCGTCGTTCCGGCGGTGCGCCGCGTAATCGTCGTCGTTCAGGTTAAAAAATGATGCTCAGTTCCACCTCGCTCTATGCGGCAATTGATCTCGGTTCGAATAGTTTTCATATGCTGGTTGTACGCGAGGTGGCGGGAAGCATACAGACGCTGACGCGCATCAAGCGCAAGGTCCGCCTGGCGGCGGGCCTGAGCAGCGATAATCACCTCTCTCCCGAAGCCATGGAACGTGGCTGGCAGTGTCTGCGCCTCTTTGCAGAGCGTCTGCAGGACATACCGCATGCCCAAATCCGCGTTGTCGCGACCGCGACGCTCCGTCTGGCGGTTAATGCCGTCGATTTTATTGCCAAAGCGCAGGAAATTCTCGGCTGCCCGGTGCAAGTCATCAGCGGTGAAGAAGAAGCGCGTCTGATATATCAGGGCGTGGCGCACACTACCGGGGGCGACGATCGCCGTCTGGTGGTGGATATTGGCGGAGCGAGTACTGAACTGGTGACCGGCACAGGTGCCCAGGCGACCTCGCTGTTCAGTCTGTCGATGGGCTGCGTAACCTGGCTTGAGCGCTACTTTACTGACCGCAATCTCGCGCAAGAAAACTTCGACGAGGCTGAAAATGCCGCGCGTGAAGTGCTGCGTCCGGTCATGGACGAACTGCGCTACCACGGCTGGAAAGTGTGTGTTGGGGCGTCAGGAACTGTACAGGCGTTGCAGGAAATCATGATGGCGCAGGGGATGGATGAGCGGATCACGCTTGCTAAACTCCAGCAGCTTAAACAGCGCGCCATTCAATGTGGTCGTCTGGAAGAGCTGGAAATTGAAGGGCTGACGCTCGAACGTGCGCTGGTCTTCCCCAGCGGGCTAGCCATTCTCATCGCCATTTTTACCGAGCTAAACATCCAGTGCATGACCCTGGCAGGCGGCGCACTGCGCGAAGGTCTGGTCTATGGGATGCTGCATCTTTCGGTGGATCAGGACATTCGAAGCCGTACGCTACGTAACGTCCAGCGCCGCTTTATTGTGGATACCGATCAGGCGCAGCGAGTGGGCCAACTGGCATCGCTCTTTGCGGATCAGGTTAAACCACGTTGGGATATCGAACCGTTAAGCCGCGATTTGCTGCTAAGTGCGTGTGCGTTGCATGAAATTGGGCTTAGCGTTGAGTACAAACAAGCGCCGCTACACGCAGCCTGGCTGGTGCGTAATCTCGATTTGCCGGGCTACACTCCCGCGCAGAAAAAATTGCTCGCGACCCTGCTGCTGAATCAAACCAACGCCGTTGACCTCTCTTCACTTCATCAGCAAAACGCTGTACCGCCGCGCGTGGCCGAACATCTCTGCCGCTTACTTCGTCTGGCGATTCTGTTTGCCAGCCGGCGTCGCGACGATCTCCTCCCGGCCATTACGCTGGTGGCAGACGATGAAAAACTGACGCTGACGCTGCCTGAAAATTGGCTAGAAGATCATCCGCTTGGAGCAGAGTTGATCGAGCAGGAGTGCCAGTGGCAGAGCTATGTGCACTGGGCGCTTGATGTGAAGTGACCCTTTGAAGCGTGCCGGGGGGCGGCTTCGCCTTACCCGGCCTACAAAATTGTTATCCTTTCTCTTTGGCTTTCGCCAGCATGGCGCGTATGTTCGCCACGTTGGCTTGACCCTTGTGCATCCGCTCTTCAGCGGTAATAGCTTTACGCTCCTGCTCCCAGATAAGATCGTCCTGAGGCAACTCCAGCAGGAAACGGCTCGGCTCCGGGCGCACCAGCTCACCATACTGACGGCGCTCTTTGCACAGCGTAAACGTCAGCTCTTTCTGCGCACGGGTGATCCCCACGTAGGCCAGACGGCGCTCTTCGTCGACGTTATCTTCATCAATGCTGCTCTGGTGCGGCAGCAGGCCCTCTTCCATCCCCACCAGATAGACATACGGGAACTCCAGCCCTTTCGAGGCATGCAACGTCATCAGCTGGACCTGATCGGCTTCTTCTTCACTCTCGCCGCGCTCCATCATATCGCGCAGCGTGAAGCGGGTGACCACCTGCGTCAGGGTCATCGGCTCGTCAATCTCAGATCCTTCAAGCATTTCGGTCATCCAGCTGAAGAGCTGATTAACGTTTTTCATGCGCATTTCTGCCGCTTTCGGGCTGGCGGAGGTTTCATACAACCAGGATTCGTAATCAATGCCGTGGATCAGATCGCGTACTGCCGCCACGGGCTCGCGCTCTGCCAGACGCTGCACCTCACCCAGCCAGTGGGTAAAGCGGGTTAAGGCGTCATAGCCGCGCCCGGTCAGGGTCTGGCTCAGCCCCATATCGAAGCTGGCGGTGAACAGACTTTTATTGCGGGTCATCGCCCATTCACCCAGCTTTTGCAGCGTCGCAGAGCCAATCTCGCGCTTCGGCGTATTTACAATGCGCAGGAAAGCGCTGTCGTCATCCGGGTTGGTCAGCACGCGCAGATAGGCCAGCAGATCCTTGATTTCCGGACGCGAAAAGAATGACGTACCGCCGGAGATTTTGTAGGGGATGCGGTTCTGCATCAGCATCTTTTCAAAGACGCGCGACTGGTGGTTTCCGCGATAGAGGATCGCGTAATCCTTGTATTCAGTTTTGTTGACGAAGTGATGGGCAATCAGCTCGCCGGTTACGCGCTCCGCTTCGTGCTCTTCGTTATTGGCGCTAAGGACTTTCAGCTCGGTCCCGTAACCCAGTTCAGAGAACAGGCGCTTCTCAAAGACGTGTGGGTTGTTGGCAATCAGGATGTTCGCCGCCTTCAGGATACGCCCGGAAGAACGGTAGTTCTGCTCCAGTTTAATCACCTGCAACGCCGGGAAGTCTTTGCTCAGCAGCA
This sequence comes from Enterobacter cloacae complex sp.6700776, assembly GCF_048284255.1. Taxonomy (NCBI): domain Bacteria; kingdom Pseudomonadati; phylum Pseudomonadota; class Gammaproteobacteria; order Enterobacterales; family Enterobacteriaceae; genus Enterobacter; species Enterobacter cloacae complex sp.6700776. The sequence continues at coordinate 84,195 of NZ_JBLVYK010000010.1, forward strand.
CCAGGTTCTGCGGACGTGCGCCACGCCAGGAGTAAATCGACTGATCGTCATCGCCTACGACGGTAAAACGCGCGCGCTGTCCTACCAGCAGCTTCACCAGCTCGTACTGGCTGGTGTTGGTATCCTGGTATTCATCCACCAGCAGGTAACGAATTTTGTTCTGCCAGCGCTCGCGCACCTCTTCATTCCGCTGAAGCAGCAGCGTCGGCAGCAGGATCAGATCGTCGAAATCCAGTACGTTGCAGGCTTTCATATGCGCGTCGTACAGGCCATAGCAGTGGGCAAAGATGCGGTCACGCTCGCCTTTGGCACTTGCCGCAGCCTGGGCCGGCGTCATCAGATCGTTTTTCCAGTTCGAGATCGTCGAGATCAGCTGTTGCAACAGCACTTTGTCATCTTCGATCAGCCCTTCCGTCAGCTCTTTGAGCAGCGCCACCTGGTCGGTGTCATCAAAGAGCGAAAAGTTGGACTTCATTCCCAGCGCCGCGTATTCGCGCTTGATGATATCCAGACCCAGCGTGTGGAAGGTGGAGATCATCAGCCCGCGCGCCTCTTTACGGCCCAGCGTCTGGCCGACGCGCTCTTTCATCTCACGCGCCGCTTTGTTGGTAAAGGTGACCGCCGCGATATGGCGCGCCTGGTATCCACAACCCCGAATTAAGTGGGCGATTTTGTTGGTGATCACGCGTGTTTTACCGGATCCCGCTCCCGCCAGCACCAGGCAGGGTCCGGTGACGAATTCGACAGCTTGTTGTTGTCCGGGGTTTAAACGCATAAATGATCACTCAATGAAAGTCGGGAGAGGAGGAAAAACGCGTGGTAGTATACCGATCGTAAACTCGTTGACTCAAGGCACGATCATGGCAAAAACAGCAGCAGCACTGCATATCCTTGTTAAAGAAGAAAAACTGGCACAGGATCTGCTCGAACAGATTAAAAACGGCGCCGACTTCGGCAAACTGGCGAAGAAACACTCGATTTGCCCGTCAGGCAAACGCGGTGGTGACTTAGGCGAGTTCCGCCAGGGCCAGATGGTTCCGGCGTTTGATAAAGTGGTCTTCTCCTGCCCGGTGCTGGAGCCAACCGGCCCACTGCATACGCAGTTCGGCTATCACATTATCAAAGTGTTATACCGCAACTAATCAAAAGCCCGGTGCATTAACTCACCGGGCTTTTTTATTTGAGTGTTCCAGCGTTCAGATACCGTCGCCGTATTCGAAGGTGTGGTGAATACCGTTAAAGTGCTGATCCATATCCATCGACGGTTTATCGCTGTCTGGCTTACCGACGATGCGCGCCGGGACGCCAGCGGCGGTGGTGTGCGGCGGTACAGGCTGGAGCACAACCGATCCCGCGCCAATCTTTGCGCCGCGTCCGACTTCAATATTGCCAAGGATTTTAGCACCCGCGCCGATCATCACCCCTTCACGAATTTTCGGATGGCGATCGCCGCTGGTTTTACCTGTACCGCCCAGCGTAACGGATTGCAGAATCGACACGTCATCTTCGATCACCGCCGTTTCACCGACAACAATGCCGGTGGCGTGATCGAGCATGATCCCGCGGCCAATTTTCGCCGCCGGGTGAATATCGACCTGGAAGGTCACGGAAACCTGGTTTTGCAGGAAGATGGCCAGCGCGCGGCGTCCCTCATTCCATAACCAGTGGCCGATGCGGTACGCCTGTAAGGCGTGGAAGCCTTTGAGATACAGCAGCGGCGTGGAGTATTTATCCACCGCCGGGTCACGCGTGCGCACGGCCTGAATATCGCATGCGGCAGAAGCAATCATTTCCGGATCGGCAGCGTAGGCCTCTTCCACCACCTCGCGAATAGCGATAGCAGGCATGATAGGGGAAGCCAGTTTATTGGCGAGCATGTAGCTCAGGGCGCTGCCGAGATTTTCGTGCTTGAGTAGCGTCGCGTGATAAAAACTGGCCAGCATGGGCTCACAGTCGGCCAACGCTCGGGCTTCGGCTTTAATATTATTCCAGACGATATCCAGTTCTTCACACGGCATTGCTTGCTCCAGACGATAGTTAATGACCAGCCAGTTCTGCGCTGGCTGGGTCATTCAGGTGACGATACTTCCCGGCTAATTGCTGCTGCGCTCGTCCTTGCGCGCACGACCTAATAAGGTCAATGCTGCCTCGCGCGCATTTTTTCCGCAATACAATACCTGATAAATTTCCTCGGTTATTGGCATTTCGACACCGAAACGATGCGCCAATTCGCGAACTTCTTTGGTATTGCGATAGCCTTCAACCACCTGACCAATCTTCTCCTGCGCGCTTTTGACATCGCTACCCTGTCCGAGCATCATGCCAAAGCGGCGGTTACGCGACTGGTTGTCGGTGCAGGTCAGCACCAGATCGCCCAGCCCAGCCATTCCCATAAAGGTGGCCGGATCGGCGCCCAGCGCTTCTCCCAGGCGTGACATTTCGGTCAGGCCACGGGTGATCAGCGCCGTACGCGCATTCGCGCCGAAGCCGATGCCGTCAGACATCCCGGCCCCGATGGCAATGACGTTCTTCACCGCGCCGCCCAGCTGTACGCCGATAAAATCAGGGTTGCTGTACACGCGGAAGCTTTTGCCGCAGTGCAGCAGTTGCTGAAGATCGTCGGAAAATGCCTGGTCGGTGGACGCCAGCGAGATCGCCGTCGGCAAGCCCGCAGCCAGCTCTTTGGCGAATGTCGGCCCGGAGATCACCGCCAGCGGGATCGCTGTTCCCAGCGCTTCGCGGGCAACGTCCTGCAACAGACGTCCGGTTTCCGCTTCCAGCCCTTTCGTCGCCCACACAATACGCGCATCCGCACGCATCAGCGGCTTAATCTGACGCAGGACTTCGCCAAACACATGGCTTGGCACCACAATCAAAATATTGCGGCTGGCCGCCAGCGCGGTCGCGAGGTCGCTTTCCAGATACAGTGAGTCAGGGAACGGAACGTCCGGGAGAAACGCCACGTTGCAGCGGTCGTGTTGCAACGTCGCGATATGTTTTGGATCGTGGCCCCACAGGACCACGTCGTGACCATTTCTTGCCAGTGTGATGGCAAGAGCGGTGCCGTAAGAGCCGGCACCGATCACAGTCATTGACGCATTAACAGTGCTCATCAGGCATCCTGATGTTGTTCGGCACCTTCGCCAGCCTGCTGCTGTAGATAGTTCATAAACAGCGCATCAAAGTTGACTGGCGCAAGGTTCAGTTGCGGGAATGTACCGCGAGAAACCAGGCTGGTGATGCATTCACGCGCATACGGGAACAGGATGTTCGGGCAGTATGCACCCAGGCAATGCGCCATCTGGTTACCTTCGATGCCGCCGATAGAGAAGATACCGCCCTGCTGGACTTCGCACAGGAATGCAGTTTCTTCGCCCAAGGAGGCGGTCACGGTGACACGCAGTACGACTTCATACACGTCATCCGCCAGTTGGGTGGATGCGGTATCCAGATCAAGTTTAACCTCTGGCTGCCAGTCTTTCTGGAAAACGTGCGGCGCATTTGGCGCTTCGAAAGAGACATCCTTGGTGTAGATGCGCTGGATCTGGAAAGTCATCTCGGTGTTGTTTTGTTCTGACATGGAAAAACCCTTTTTAATTGTCCTAAAGTCTCTAGCTCAGCAGCGGATCGAGTCCACCGCGGGCGTCGAGCGCATACAAGTCATCACAGCCGCCAATGTGCTGCGCATCAATAAAAATCTGTGGAACCGTTGTGCGACCACTGCGTTGGATCATCTCTTCGCGTTTAATCGCGTCACCATCAATCGGCAGTTCCTTAAACGTTACGCCTTTGCTGGACAGCAGCGCTTTCGCTCGGTGGCAGAACGGGCACGTTGCTTTGGTGTAGATCTCAATATTGGCCATCACTTAACTCCTTATTTACCGCGCACTAAAGGAAGATTCTCCCCGCTCCAGCCGGAGATGCCTTCTTTCAGCACCGTTACGTTTTCAAAGCCTGCTTTATGCAGTGCGTTGGCAGATTCCTGCGCCTGCATGCCAGTGCCGTCAACAACAATAATCGGCTGGGCTTTATGCTTCTCCAGCTCACCAATGTTGTTCGCTTTAATTTCCGCTGGCAGCAGGTTGATAGCACCTGCAATATGGCCCTTGCGGAAATCGTCGCGCTGACGCAGATCGACAACCACGGCGTCCTCTTTGTTGATCAGACGTGTCGCTTCACCGCGGGTGATCACCTTAATTTTAGACGTCAGTCCCTTAAATGTGGTGAACAGTACAGCGACCAGCAGGCCAATCCACGCGATGCTCAGAACCGGGTGGCGGCTAACGAATTGCATAATTTCTTGCATGGGGGGTAACAACTCCCGACTAAGTGATTAAAAAAACCAGGACAGGAGTATACCTGTGCGCTGTGGCAAATACAGCCAGCGACATAAAGCTAATCTATTTTCTGCGGCATGCCACGAAAAAAAAGCCTCAAAATGGCCCGAGAACGGCCTTGCCTCCACGCTTTCTTTGATCTTCTGCGGCTATTTTATCGATTCAGCTGTAGTAAAATTACGCAAATTTTTTGTCTCTTGAGCATGAGGTTGTCGCAATGTCGGTTTCTAAAAAACCTATGGTACTGGTGATTCTGGATGGCTATGGCTACCGTGAAGATCAACAGGATAACGCCATTTTCAACGCCAAAACCCCGGTTATGGATGCGCTATGGGCAAAACGTCCCCACACCCTGATTGATGCGTCTGGTCTGGAAGTCGGCCTGCCGGATCGTCAGATGGGCAACTCTGAAGTGGGTCACGTTAACCTGGGCGCAGGCCGTATCGTTTATCAGGACCTGACGCGCCTGGACGTTGAAATCAAAGAACGTACATTCTTTGCCAACCCAACGCTCACCGGAGCAGTTGATAAAGCCGTTGCCGCAGGCAAGGCCGTGCACATTATGGGCCTGCTCTCTGCGGGCGGCGTTCACAGCCACGAAGATCACATCATGGCGATGGTAGAGCTGGCCGCTGAGCGCGGTGCGGAAAAAATCTATCTGCACGCCTTCCTGGATGGTCGCGATACGCCGCCACGCAGCGCAAAAGGTTCTCTGAAAGCCTTTGAAGATAAATTTGCCGCACTGGGCAAAGGCCGCGTGGCATCCATCGTTGGCCGTTACTATGCCATGGACCGCGACAACCGCTGGGACCGCGTTGAGCAAGCCTATGATCTACTGACCCTGGCAAAAGGCGAGTTCCAGTTCCCGACCGCCGTTGAAGGCCTGGAAGCGGCTTACGCGCGTGATGAAAACGACGAATTTGTGAAGGCAACCGTGATCCGCGCTGAAGGCCAGGCCGATGCCGCTATGGAAGATGGCGATGCGCTGATCTTCATGAACTTCCGTGCTGACCGCGCGCGCGAAATCACCCGCGCCTTCGTCAACAGCGATTTCGACGGTTTCGCCCGTAAGAAAGTGGCGAAGATCGATTTCATCCAGTTGACCGAGTATGCAGCGGATATCAAAGCCCCATGCGCGTATCCACCCGCTTCCCTGGAAAATACCTTCGGCGAGTGGATGGCGAAAAACGATAAAACGCAGCTGCGCATCTCCGAAACTGAGAAGTATGCGCACGTGACCTTCTTCTTTAACGGGGGCGTAGAAGAGCCGTTTAAAGGCGAAGACCGCATCCTGATTAACTCACCGAAAGTCGCCACATACGATCTCCAGCCAGAAATGAGCTCTGCGGAGCTGACCGAAAAACTGGTGGACGCGATCGAAAGCGGTAAATACGACACCATCATCTGTAACTATCCGAATGGCGACATGGTGGGCCACACCGGCGTGATGGAAGCTGCCGTTAAAGCGGTTGAAGCGCTGGACCACTGCGTTGAGCAGGTCGCGAAAGCGGTTGAATCCGTGGGCGGCCAGCTGCTGATCACCGCTGACCACGGTAACGCAGAACAGATGCGTGACCCGGCAACCGGTCAGGCGCATACTGCCCATACCAACCTGCCTGTTCCACTGATTTATGTAGGTGATAAGTCAGTGAAAGCAGTGGAAGGCGGCAAGCTTTCCGACATCGCGCCAACCATGTTGTCGCTGATGGGTATGGAAATCCCTGAAGAGATGACTGGCAAGCCGCTGTTCATCGTGGAATAATCGCTCCCCATGAGGGGAAAGGCGATTTTTTCAATCACATGGGTCGTGAAGCCGTTTCGGTTATCAGTCAGACCTCTGCTTTGCGCCAGCGCACTCAGCGCTGGCGTATTGCTGTGCGCCGCATCTGCCCACGCGGATGACCGCGACCAGCTCAAATCCATTCAGGCCGATATCGCCGCCAAAGAGCGTGTGGTACGCCAGCAGCAGCAGCAGCGCTCTGCCCTGCTTGCCCAGCTTAAAAAGCAGGAAGAGGCTATTTCCGCCGCCGCGCGTAAGCTGCGTGAAACACAAAACACCCTTGCCCAGCTTAATAAGCAAATCGATGAAATGAACGCATCGATTGCGAAACTGGAGCGTCAGCGCGATGCCCAGGAGCGGAACCTTGCTGCACAGCTTGATGCCGCTTTCCGCCAGGGTGAGCACACAGGCCTTCAGTTGATCCTCAGCGGTGAAGAGAGCCAGCGCGGTCAGCGTTTACAGGCCTATTTCGGCTATCTCAACCAGGCTCGTCAGGAGACCATTGCGCAGCTGAAACAGACGCGCGAAGAAGTCACCACGCAAAAAGCCGAGCTGGAAGAGAAGCAGAGCCAGCAGCAAACGCTGCTCTACGATCAACAGGCGCAGCAGGAGAAGCTTGAGCAGGCGCGCAATGAGCGTAAGAAGACGCTCGCCGGGCTGGAGTCCTCTATCCAGGCAGGACAAAGCCAGCTGAGCGAAATGCGCGCCAACGAATCCAGACTGCGTAACAGCATTGCCCGGGCAGAAGCCGCGGCCAAAGCGCGCGCCGAAAAAGAAGCGCGCGAAGCGCAGGCGGTGCGTAATAAGCAGCAGGAAGCCTCCCGGAAAGGCACCACCTACAAACCGACTGAAAATGAACGTTCCCTGATGTCGCGTACCGGCGGCCTCGGCTCCCCGCGTGGTCAGGCTTACTGGCCCGTTCGCGGTACGATCTTGCATCGCTATGGCGAACAGTTGCAGGGTGAGCTACGTTGGAAGGGGATCGTTATCGGTGCGTCTGAAGGTAGCGAAGTGAAAGCCATCGCCGATGGCCGCGTGATCCTGGCCGACTGGCTACAGGGTTACGGGCTCGTGGTGGTGGTCGAGCACGGTAAAGGCGACATGAGTCTTTACGGCTACAATCAGAGCGCGCTGGTCAGCGTTGGCACTCAGGTGCGCGCGGGTCAACCCATTGCCCTTGTGGGCAGCAGTGGCGGTCAGGGCCGCCCGTCACTCTATTTCGAAATTCGTCGTCAGGGTCAGGCGGTCAATCCACAGCCGTGGTTGGGAAGATAAGTTTTGCTTCAATTTCGTCGAATTGTTTTTTCCGTCGTCAGCGCACTGGCGCTGGCTGCACCGGTTTATGCAGGCAAACTCGCGATTGTGATTGATGACTTCGGTTATCGACCACACTATGAAAATCAGGTGCTGGCGATGCCGTCAGCCATCTCTGTCGCCGTCCTGCCTAATGCGCCTCACGCGCATGAAATGGCGACCAAAGCGCACAATGGCGGCCATCAGGTCCTCATCCATCTGCCGATGGCCCCTCTCAGCAAGCAGCCGCTGGAAAAAGATACCCTGCGTCCGGACATGAGCAGCGACGAGATCGATCGCATCATCCGCGATGCGTACAATAAAGTGCCGTATGCCGTGGGTCTGAATAACCATATGGGCAGCGCGATGACCTCCAGCCTGTACGGTATGCTGAAAGTGATGCAGGCGCTGGAGCGTTACAATCTCTACTTCCTCGACAGCATGACCATCGGCAATAGCCAGGCGATGCGTGCCGCTCAGGGGACGGGTGTAAAAGTCATCAAGCGCAAAGTCTTCCTGGACGACTCCCAGAACGAAGCGGATATCCGCGTGCAGTTCAACCGCGCGGTACAGCTGGCGCGCCGTAACGGTTCGGCGATTGCCATTGGGCATCCGCATCCGTCTACCGTTCGCGTTTTGCAGCAAATGTTGCCGGGCTTACCCGCCGATATCACGCTGGTGCGTCCGAGCGATCTGCTCAATGAACCTCAGGTGGATACTTCCCGTCCGGGTAGCGCGCAACCACCCGCAACGCAGCCGCGTAATCCATTCCGCGGCGTGAAGAACTGCACGCTGAAACAGCCGCCTGAACCGGTCTATGCAACCCGCTTCTTCACGGTGATTGGCGAAAGCATCAGCAGCAGTACGCTGGTTAAATACGTCCAGCAACAGTGGCAGGGTTGGGGGAAAAAAGCCTGATCGGCTAACGCCTATTCTGCTAGATAAGAGTCCGACTGCTCTTTTGCAACGGACTCTTTCTTTTCCCGATCCTGATACCAGGCCTTGAAATACTTCAAAAAACTGTACGCCGTGGCATAAAACCCTGTCACCACACCCACTTTGCCCTGACGCCACGCACCGCTAAACAGATACCATTTGAAAAATGCGCCGATAGCGCTGATCGCGCCGCGACCAAGAGAGGGACGTATCGTCTGATATTGAACCAGGCGAGTGGTATATCCGTTTAATTTATTGAAAAGTTCATGCAGTGAATAAAACGTATCATGTCTGACATAGCCAGGAATACGTTCAGAACGGAGAAAACCTTCAACCTGATCGTCTACTGGCCGGTTATTAAATCGTGACTGCGTACGGTTAAAAAGACGCACCGGATAATCCGGAGATGAGACTGGATAAATCGTTCGGACATTTTCTCCCAGAACAAACCAGTGACGACATATCCGCCACGCCATATCCGGTTCGGGTTCATCGCCCATTTTTAATTTTAAAATAGCACCAACGGTTTCTTGATCGAGTATTTCGTCACTGTCCATGCACAGCACCCAGTCGTTGTGCGCATGGGATATGGCATGGTTCATCTGCTCGCCGTGCCAGCTATATTTTTTGAATATGGGCGACAATCCATAACTCTGGCAAATATATATCGTTGCGTCTGTACTGCCGGAATCAACTACAACGAATTCATCTGCTATTTTTAAAAGAGGAGGAATAACATCGTGCAACGTTCTTTCGGAGTTAAACGTTAATAAGCAAACCGTTATTTTAAACATATTCTCACTCTCTCAAAAACAACATAAAATTTTTGCGCTAATACTATCGAATTGAGAAGAGGCGATTAAAGTCTTAAATCGCACTTTTAAAATAAGCGCGTTTAAAACCTTTCCTTATAAAAAGACAAAGAAATACAAAAAATCTATTTTATTTCAGTAAATTCTTTATAATGCGGTCAGATGAAGGGTAGCATACGGATTCAGACATGCCGCAAAAACGTAAAATCCTCCTCCTGGACACAGGCAAAGAATGGGGGGGAGGTACCAACAGTATGCTTGAGCTTCTGAAGCGAATCAACCGCGACAAATTCGACATTACCTGTTGTTTTTACAGTGATTATAGTCGTGCTGAAGGTCAAACGATAGGCCAGGTGCTCAACAGCATTGGGATCCCATTACTCGTTATCCCTCAACGTAAGCAACCGGCATGGGCAAAACTCCTGAAAGAAGCGGGACGTGGTCTGCTGTTTTTCTCGCGTTCGGCGCGCAAAGCATTTACGCGGCATATTGATACCCTGTGGCGTATCCGGCCCAACGTCAGCAAGATCGAGACCATTTTCAGGGAAGGTGGATTCGATACGCTGTATATGAACAACCAGCCAGGCTCTAATGAAGAAGGGTATCTGGCGGGCGCAAACCTGCGTGCACGGATAATCCAGCACTGCCGGATTGAACCGGTGCTGACCCCGCCGCTGGTGAAGCTGGTGAATGCCCATGCCACAAAAATCATTGCCGTCTCGCACGGCGTTGAACGCGTGCTACTTCAGCATGGCGTCCGGCCAGAGCTGTGTACCACGGTCAACAATGCCATCGACATCCATCAGCCTTTGCCGGACCGATGCGCGATGCGCCAGCGACTGAATATTGAAGACGATACGTTTGTATTCGGCAGCATTGGCTCGTTAATCCCTCGTAAGGCCAACCACCACACGCTGGAGGCGCTGGCACAGTTCAGCCAGAGACACCCGCAGGCAAAATGGAAAATGGTGCTGGTCGGTGAAGGGGCTGAACGCGGCGCGCTGGCTGCACAAGCTGATGCATCAGGTATTGCTGAGCACGTCATTTTTACCGGTTTCCAGAACACGCCTTTTGACTATCTCGCCACTTTTGACGCGTTCATTCTGGCCTCGCAGAGCGAAGGCTTGCCCCGCGTCGTGCTGGAAGCAATGCTGCTCAACATCCCCGTGATTGGTTCAAAAGTGACCGGCACGGCAGAATTGATCGACCATGAGTCGACCGGGCTGCTGTTCCCCTGGAGCGACGTGTCGCAACTTGCTCAACATCTGGATAATATCTGGCAGGATCCTGCTCTGCGCGCCCGGCTCGCCGCAGCCGCGCACCAGAATGTCTGCAACATGTATGCCATTGAAAGCTATGTTAACGGTGTCGAGGCCGTTCTTGGCGCGCAATAACCAAACGAGAAGAACATGTTTAAATTCCTGAATGCTCGCTACCGCCACATTACCGGGCGTCATAACATTCCTTACGCTTCCCTTCCGGTCACGCGCGATCTCGTTGCGGTTGATTCCATTGTGATCCCGTGTACGGGCGCGGATTTCGTCGAAGAGGCGTTATTGTCAGCGACCTTTGCAGAGCGTTATGCCTCTGACGTCAGCGAGATTGTTATCGTCAGCGATCAGCCTGAATCCGCTTTCGGCGAACTGCCGCCAAAAACCCGCGTTGTTACCCTCACGCTTCCAAAACGTGAAGAAGGTTACCGCTATAAGCAGATCTACCTCAGTCGTCTGGTGAAGCTTAACGCTCCGTTGCAGGCGCGCGGTGAAGGTGTGCTGATGATCGACTCCGATCTCAACCTGCTTAAAATGCCAGAGATCAACATGGCGGATATGCACATCTACTCCAGCTTCCGTCAGGGCAAAATGATTGCCAAGCTGGACGGTGCGCCAGCGGAGAAAGTGCCGGCGTATTACAAAGAAACGGTGCGCCCGTATCTGGTCGATCACGTTAACGGCGCGTTTCTTGCCGCCACCAAAAAGACCTGGCGCCGTATCTGCCCGCTGTGGCTGACGCTGTTCCAGGATACCTGGGAGCTGATGGACGATACGCAGCCGCCGACCGATCAGCTGCCGCTCGCTGCGCTGCTGGACATGCTGGATGTCAAAACGGTTAACCTGGGCGACTGGATGAACTGGCCGGTCTCCAAGAAGATCGGCGGACAGGAAGCCGTTGTGCCGAAAGAGGTGATTGGCGCGCACGGCGGTTTCCCGCTTTCCGAATGGCAGAAGTATCTGGAATCACCGGATAATAAGCTGCTGTTCAAAGGTCAGGATTACACCCGCAAGGTGCGTTACCTGACGGACGAAGAGAAAAAGAATCAGTAAAAAAGGGGCCTCAGGCCCCTTTTTGATTACTTATCCCAGCTCAGGATCACTTTCCCTGACTGGCCGGAACGCATTGCGTCGAAGCCCTGCTGGAACTCATCGATGGAGAAACGGTGAGTGATAATCGGGGACAGATCCAGACCGGACTGGATCAGCGCAGCCATCTTGTACCAGGTTTCAAACATCTCGCGGCCATAAATGCCCTTAATGAACAGCCCTTTGAAGATGACTTTGTTCCAGTCGATGGACATATCTGACGGCGGAATACCCAGCATCGCGATACGGCCTCCGTGGTTCATGGTGTCGAGCATGGTGCGGAACGCCGGTGGCGCGCCGGACATCTCCAGACCCACGTCAAAACCTTCGGTCATGCCCAGCTCTTCCATCACGTCTGTCAGGCTCTCTTTCGAGACATCCACCGCGCGGGTGACGCCCATTTTGCGCGCCAGCGACAGGCGGTATTCGTTCACGTCGGTGATCACCACGTTGCGCGCACCCACATGCTTCGCCACGGCTGCCGCCATAATGCCGATTGGGCCCGCGCCGGAGACCAGCACGTCTTCACCCACCAGGTCGAAGGAGAGCGCCGTGTGTACCGCGTTGCCGAACGGGTCGAAGATGGAGGCCAGGTCGTCAGAGATATTGTCCGGGATTTTGAACGCGTTAAACGCCGGGATCACCAGGTATTCCGCGAAGCATCCCGGACGGTTCACGCCCACGCCGACGGTGTTGCGGCACAGGTGCGTACGTCCGCCGCGACAGTTGCGGCAGTGTCCGCAGGTAATGTGGCCTTCACCGGAGACGCGGTCGCCAATGTTGAAGCCTTTCACTTCCTGGCCAATGCCGACCACTTCGCCGACATATTCGTGGCCGACAACCATTGGCACGGGAATGGTTTTTTGCGACCACTGGTCCCAGTTGTAGATGTGAACGTCAGTACCGCAGATGGCGGTTTTACGAATTTTGATCAGCAGATCGTTATGACCGACTTCCGGCTCCGGCACGTCGGTCATCCAAATCCCTTCTTCCGCTTTCAGTTTGGATAACGCTTTCATCACACGTCCTCAGGCAATTACGCCCAGCTGTTTGCCGATGCGGGTAAAGGCTTCAACCGCACGTTCAATTTGTTCAGGCGAGTGCGCCGCAGACATCTGGGTGCGGATACGCGCCTGACCTTTTGGTACCACCGGGAAGAAGAACCCGGTCACGTAAATCCCTTCTTTCTGAAGCTCACGAGCAAATTTCTGCGCGACAACCGCGTCACCCAGCATCACCGGAATGATCGCATGGTCAGCGCCGGCCAGGGTGAATCCTGCGGCGCTCATTTTTTCACGGAACAGGCGGGCGTTAGCCCACAGGCGGTCGCGCAGCTCAGCCCCGGATTCCACCATCTCCAGCACTTTAATAGAGGCGGCCACAATCGCCGGCGCCAGGGAGTTGGAGAACAGGTACGGGCGGGAGCGCTGACGCAGCCACTCAACCACCTCTTTGCGCGCAGCAGTGTAGCCGCCAGACGCGCCACCAAGCGCTTTGCCCAGCGTACCGGTGATGATATCTACGCGGCCCATTACGTCGCAGTATTCGTGGGAGCCGCGGCCATTTTCGCCGACAAAGCCAACCGCGTGAGAGTCATCCACCATCACCAGCGCGTCGTATTTATCCGCCAGATCGCACACGCCTTTCAGGTTGGCGATCACGCCGTCCATGGAGAACACGCCGTCGGTGGCGATCAGCACGTGGCGGGCACCGGCTTCACGGGCCTCTTTCAGGCGGGCTTCCAGCTCAACCATGTCGTTGTTGGCGTAGCGGAAACGCTTTGCTTTGCACAGGCGTACACCGTCGATGATGGAGGCGTGGTTCAGGGCGTCGGAGATAATCGCGTCTTCTGCACCGAGCAGGGTCTCAAACAGACCGCCGTTGGCGTCGAAGCAGGAGGAGTACAGAATCGCGTCTTCCATTCCGAGGAAGTTCGCCAGCTTTTGCTCAAGCTGCTTGTGGCTGTCCTGGGTACCGCAGATAAAGCGAACGGAGGCCATGCCGAAGCCGTGGGTATCCATGCCGTTTTTCGCCGCGGCAATCAGCTCAGGGTGATTCGCAAGACCTAAATAGTTGTTCGCGCAAAAGTTGATCACATGGCTGCCGTCGGCAACGGTGATGTCCGCCTGCTGGGCAGACGTGATAATACGCTCTTCTTTGAACAACCCTTCCGCACGTGCGGTGTCGAGGTCGCTGTTTAACTGTTTGTAAAAATCACCACGCATTGCAATTCTCCAGACTCGGCAAATTTTGGCACATATTACCCAAACCAATAGTTCATGACGAGATGACGCCGTATCTCTTCTCGTTTTTGCAGCATAAATCACGTGTACCCCTGCTGCATATCGGTGAATGGCTGAAGACCGGGCATTGTGATGATATGATAAAGAGATTAGCGTTCGGGATGTTCCCCGGACTCCACACTTCAAAGGTTACAGTTATGATCATCGTTACCGGCGGCGCGGGCTTTATCGGCAGCAATATTGTTAAGGCCCTCAATGACAAAGGCATCACCGACATCCTGGTGGTGGACAACCTGAAAGACGGCACCAAGTTCGTAAACCTGGTGGATCTGAACATCGCTGACTACATGGATAAAGAAGACTTTCTTATCCAGATTATGGCGGGTGAAGAGTTCGGCGAGATCGAAGCCATCTTCCACGAAGGGGCCTGTTCCTCCACCACCGAGTGGGACGGCAAGTACATGATGGACAACAACTATCAGTACTCCAAAGAGATCCTGCACTACTGCCTGGAGCGTGAAATTCCGTTCCTGTACGCCTCTTCCGCGGCAACCTACGGTGGACGCACTTCAGATTTCATCGAATCCCGCGAGTATGAGCAGCCGCTGAACGTTTACGGTTACTCCAAATTCCTGTTTGATGAGTACGTGCGTCAGATCCTCCCAGAAGCCAACTCTCAGATTGTCGGCTTCCGCTACTTCAACGTCTACGGACCGCGCGAAGGCCACAAAGGCAGCATGGCGAGCGTGGCGTTCCACCTGAACACCCAGTTAAATAACGGCGAAAGTCCGAAACTGTTCGAAGGCAGCGACGGCTTTAAGCGTGACTTCGTCTACGTAGGCGACGTGGCGGCAGTGAACCTGTGGTTCCTGGAAAACGGCGTGTCCGGCATTTTCAACCTGGGCACAGGCCGCGCGGAATCCTTCCAGGCGGTGGCAGACGCGACGCTGGCTTACCATAAGAAAGGCAGCATCGAGTACATTCCGTTCCCGGATAAGCTGAAAGGCCGCTACCAGGCATTCACCCAGGCGGACCTGACTAACCTGCGCGCCGCAGGCTACGACAAGCCGTTCAAGACCGTTGCCGAAGGCGTAACGGAATATATGGCCTGGCTGAACCGTGACCGCGATATAAATTCACAAAATCATTCGAGCGGTATCAAGGCGGCAACGAAGTGAATCTCCGGGAGCTTACAAAAGTAAGTGACTGGAGTGAACGCAGGCAGCCAACGCAGAGACAGCTTGAAGGATGAAGTGAATGAAAATACTGGTGATCGGCCCGTCCTGGGTGGGCGACATGATGATGTCGCAAAGTCTCTATCGCACGCTCAAGGCGCGTTATCCCCAGGCGATAATCGACGTGATGGCACCCGCATGGTGCCGTCCGCTGTTATCGCGTATGCCGGAAGTGAACGAGGCAATCCCGATGCCGCTCGGCCACGGGGCGCTGGAAATCGGTGAACGCCGCAAACTCGGCCATAGCCTGCGCGAGAAACGCTATGATCGCGCATATGTCCTGCCAAACTCCTTCAAATCCGCTCTTGTGCCCTTCTTTGCGGGCATCCCGCACCGTACCGGGTGGCGCGGTGAAATGCGCTACGGCCTGCTGAACGATGCCCGTGTGCTGGATAAAGAGGCCTGGCCGCTGATGGTAGAACGCTACGTGGCGCTGGCCTACGACAAAGGCGTGATGCGCAGCGCGAAAGATCTGCCGCAGCCGCTACTGTGGCCGCAGCTCCAGGTAAGCGACGGGGAGAAATCCCACACCTGCAACGCGTTTGGCATTTCGTCCGAACGCCCGATGATTGGCTTCTGCCCCGGCGCGGAGTTTGGTCCGGCAAAACGCTGGCCGCACTATCACTACGCAGAGCTGGCGAAACAGCTGATCGACGAAGGCTATCAAATTGTGCTGTTTGGCTCGGCGAAAGATCACGAGGCGGGCAATGAAATTCTCGCCACGCTCAGCACCGAGCAACAGGCCTGGTGCCGAAACCTGGCCGGGGAAACGCAGCTCGAGCAGGCGGTTATTTTGATTGCCGCCTGTAAAGCCGTTGTCAGCAACGACTCTGGCCTGATGCACGTCGCCGCCGCGCTGGATCGTCCGCTGGTGGCGCTGTATGGCCCGAGCAGCCCGGACTTCACGCCGCCGCTGTCGCACAAAGCGCGCGTGATCCGTTTGATCACCGGCTACCACAAGGTACGTAAAGGTGATGCCGCAGAAGGCTACCATCAGAGCCTGATCGACATTACGCCGCAGCGCGTTCTCGAAGAGCTCAACGAACTACTGTTGAGCGAAGAAGGATAACGAATGCGGGTATTGATCGTTAAAACCTCTTCGATGGGCGATGTGCTGCATACGCTGCCGTCACTGACGGACGCGATGCGGGCCATTCCCGGCATTCGTTTTGACTGGGTGGTGGAAGAAGGCTTCGCGCAGATCCCCACCTGGCACGAAGCGGTTGACCGCGTGATCCCGGTGGCCATTCGCCGCTGGCGCAAAGCATGGTTCTCCGCACCGATTAAAGCCGAACGTAAAGCCTTCCGCGAAGCGGTGCAGGCCCGGCGTTACGACGCGATCGTTGACGCTCAGGGCCTGGTGAAAAGCGCCGCGCTGGTCACGCGTCTGGCGCACGGCGTAAAGCACGGCATGGACTGGCAAACCGCCCGCGAACCGCTGGCGAGCCTGTTCTATAATCGTCGCCACCATATTGCGAAGCAGCAGCACGCCGTGGAACGTACCCGCGAGCTGTTCGCGAAAAGCCTGGGCTATGCAAAACCTGAAGCCCAGGGTGACTACGCTATTGCACAGCATTTTTTGCGCGAGACGGAGGAGCATGCTGAACCGTATCTGGTGTTCCTGCATGCCACAACGCGCGACGATAAGCACTGGCCGGAAACGCACTGGAGAAGGCTGATTGAACTAATGCAACCTTGCGGTATCCATATTAAACTCCCGTGGGGTGCAGAACATGAGCGGCAGCGTGCGGAGCGTCTGGCAGCAGGCTTTTCCCACGTTGAGGTGTTACCCAAACTCACGCTGGCGCAAGTTGCCGCACAGCTGGCGGGCGCTAACGCCGTCGTTTCTGTGGATACAGGGTTAAGCCATTTAACCGCCGCACTGGATCGTCCTAATATCACGATTTTCGGCCCGACCGATCCGGGGTTGATCGGGGGTTACGGTAAAAACCAGCATCAGATGGTCAGCCCTACGCAACAAACGAAGGATATTAGCGCAGATGCTATTTTTTCATTTTTACAGGGCAGCCATCGGCTTTCCAACAGGGATATTTAACCCATGAGTTATGTATTTCTGCTGATTTTACTCTTTCCGGTGAAACTCCTCCGGAAGCTGTTTCGAAAAGACACGGGCAAAAACCTTGTCATTCAGACAGCCAAAATCGGTGACTTTATTAATGCGACACCTCTACTGGCATATCTGCAAAAAAGCGATGTGTTGGTCAGTCGCAGCGTTGGTGCGCTGGCGAAGCATGATGAGACTATCGAGCAGATCTATTTTATTGAGCAGCATAAGCGCAACCTGTGGCGTAAACTGTGCTTCGCGTGCAGGATCATGAACCGCTACGACAACGTCTACCTGCTACAACCCAACAGCGTGAACCTCTTTTTTGCCGCCGTCTGCAATGCTAAAAACAAACAATTTTTAACCATTTACACGCGCAGGTGGTATCACGGGATTTTCTATCTTGCGGCTGACGGTACCGTTGAGCATGGCAAAAAAACGCTTTCGGTGTCGAACTACCTGAAACTGGCCGACCGCGCACTCACATGGCAAGACTCTCCCAAGCACGCCACAAAGCCGCTCTTTAAACCGACGACCTGGCCGGCCATTCTTGATAAACCTGACGTTATCCGCATCGGCATCAGTATTGCGGCGGGCAATAAAGCCAAAACCGTTCCTCCGGTTATCTGGAAACGGATTGTTGATCAACTCGCTGATTTACCCTGCGAGTTTTATGTCTTCGGCGCGCCAAATGAACAGTCGTGGATGGACGATATCACCCGCCTTTACGGTGAAATCCCTAATTTTATCAATCTTATTGGCAAAATTTCGCTGGAAGAGCTTCCCTGGGCCATTTCTAAGATGGACTGTTATATCGCGTCTGACTCGGGGAATGTGTATATCGCAGACGCCGTTGGCGTTCCGGTAGTCCTGCTGTTTGGTCCGTGTTGTCACTATGAACAACGTCCGCTTGGCAATGTGTTGCTGATCGGGAATGACGACAACATTTGTTCTTATGTGTTTGAAACGCGCTATTACTTCCCGCAAGAACGGGAAGCACTATTCTCTGTCACTGACTCCGCGTTACACGATCTTCAGCAGTTTATCCGTACATTACCCAAAGCCCGCTCACTGGCTAGCGCTACCGACGCTCAAGGAAACTAATTTTTATGGCTTTTTTAAGCGTCATTATTGCTGCGCATAACGCTGAAGCTACGCTGCATGCCACGCTTTCAAGCCTGCTGGCAGCCACCGTTCAAGACACTGAAATTATTATTTTTAATGACAGTTCTGAGGATACCACGCAGGCAATAATTGAAGAGTGGTCACCTAAATTTCCTCAGATCATAACGCGCACCGTGAACTTTCGTAACGTCGGCCGGGTACGAAACAGTGCTGTCGCACTGGCATCCGGTGAATATATTACGATGCTCGACAGTGACGATTGCTTAAAGCCGGGCAGCCTCAGGGACGCAATTACCTTTCTGAAAGCGCAACGTCCGGATATGTTACTGACACGTTTGCTTGAGATTCGCGATCCCCGGAAAATGACTTCAGACTGGCAGGGATTCAATCCTGTGCCATTGTCACAACATGAAGCAGTCGCTCGTTTCTTACGCCATAAAGACTTTCAGGCGCATCTCATTGGCCAGTTTATTCATCGTAGCCTGTACGAAAGCAACCCTATTCCTCCAATGTTATGTTATGAGGATTTCGCTGTCTTCCCCGGGATGTTGATGCAGTCGAGCAAAATAGTCTATCAACGCCAGGGGCATTATTATTACGTCAAGCGTCGCGACAGTTTGTCGAGCAGTCTGGACGCCAGCAAAATTTCAACGCTTGTCGAATGCACGTTACAGATGGAAAGAACATTTCCTTCAAGCTACAGGCATCTTGTCAATTGCCACTGGTTTGATATTTACAGCAACCATCGGTCCTGTCTTACAGACCAACAATTGCAACTCGTGAAACAACGCGTAAAGGCCATGTACACATTGTCTTTTTTCCTGTCCACCGATGTTCGTTTTAGCTACAAAAAAAGGGTTATTGAGGCGTTATGGAAAAAATAAAACCACGGCTATATCAACTGACGATTGCTTTGAGCCTCATCTCTTTGATGCTGGCATTAGTCAGTTCAGGGAAGCAAAGAGAGTTTTTCTATATTGCTATTTACGTCAGTATTATTGGCCTGGCTTTCGAATATAAAAAAATCACTCTTCGACCTTTTACTATAGCGCTGCCCATTTTGCTGATTGGGTTACTTAACCTCGGCTGGTACTTAATCTATGAGTATCATAACGAGGGACTCAATCTTTACAGCGACTATCTAGGCGCCAGCAAAAAGTTAATTTTAGCGAGTATCCTGATTTTCTATATTGACCGCTTTAAGTTTTACATTGATAAAGACAACTTCAGGAAATTTTTCTTCTACGCAGCGGCCTTAGGGTTTGTGCTCGCCACAGGATATGGCTTGTGGCAGGCCTCGCAAGGTATGACTCGCGTTGAGATGGCAATTAACCGTGCCACCGTTTCAGCCTATGTTTATTCTGTCCTGTCACTGGCTTTCGTATACAGTCTTTACCTTCAGCAGAACGTAAAGCTGTATGTTGTCGCGGGTTTCACTATATTAATCTCTTACTTCGTCATACTGTTGACGGGTACCCGTGCTGCGATGGGTTTATATCTGCTTCTGGCGATAGTGCTCACGCTATATCATTTCAGAAAAATTCATCTCAAATCCACTCTCATCTTTTTATGCATTGTGGCCGGCATTGTCGTCGTAAGCTACAAGCCGTTGATTGCACCGAAAATAACGCAAACCCAAATTGAAGTTGAGAAATATCAGCAAGGCTATGACCGCACGTCACTGGGCGCACGTTTTTCGATGTGGACTGTCGGGATCGAGAATGGTCTTGCACATCCGTTGGGGCAATCACTTGAAGAGCGTGAAACGTGGACACGGCAGTATATAAAAGACGGTCATCCACATCTTGCTACCGCGCTCGTGTACATCAAAGTCCACCTGCATAATGAATTTATAGAGAAATATTCATTGCAGGGGATCCCCGGCGTGGCGGTAATGCTCTTTTTCTTCGTTTCGATGATTGTGTATGCCCTACGAAACAGAAACGCACTGCTGCTAACCTCGATGCTACTTTTGCTTTTGTATGGACTGACGGATGTCATACTGCTCAGTTCAGAAGCCTTAATCTTCTTTATGGTTTTGTTTGCATTAAGTACACCTTTCACCCAAACAAAGCAGCAATAGCAAATATGCCCGCCTGGCGGGCATAACTATTTTTTGTACTGGTAAAACTCCGCCAGCGTCATCCCCACGGTCTTATCTGATAACCAGGTAAAGAGCTGCTCCAGATCCTGATAAAGCCCCTCAATCGCGGCCTCGTCTTTAAAAGTAGGGCTCCCGCCAGGCATAAATTCCGACGAATGCAGCATGAACTCTACGTAGTCATTTCCCTGAGACAGGCACTGCTGCGCAACCTTAATCATCTCCTGCGCGTTACCGCCGGACGGGCGTAACCAGTTAACTGACGGAGAACGGTATTTACCGCGCAGACGATCGTAACCCTGCTTCAGGGAATTCAGCCATGCCGGGTGTTTATACTGGATGCTCATTGGCACTTCGAGGAGAAGGCTGTTTCCCGGCCGGGAAATGTCGTCTACGTCCAAAAAGTAGGCGCGATCGGGAAAATGCTGGTAATTCGTTCCGCCATTACCCTGCGGAGCACCTTTCGCGTTGCGCCAGTTCACGCGCGGCGTAACGGAACAATCTACCTGATACCCCAGCTCAATCAGCAACCGGGCGTAACGGCTGTCGAATGCCCAGCGCCCGGCGCGATGGCTGAGCATTTTTGTCTGGAAGGTCTCTTCCAGTAGGCGGGTCATGAACAGCACTTTCTCACGCATGACCTCGTCTGAAAACTCAATCAGATAAGGCTGCCAGCGCCAGTCATCACCGGTCAGATCGTGCTCCGGAGGGCTGTTCCAGGCATGGAGATGCATTCCTACCTCGCCCTGCCCCCGGGCTATGACCTCTTTCGCGAACTCAATGAACACCGGTTCGACGGCCATCTCGTAGTTGGTGAGCCAGACAGGCTTAAAGCCGAAACGCTCGCAAAGCGTCTGAAACCGCGCCAGGTAGCGCGCGTTTTCCGTTTTGATGACCCGGTGGTTCTGCCAGAGATTATCCCCTTCGGTATCGATCGTGATGATAAACGCTGGTTTTTTCATAATGAGTCCGCAAGACAAAATAGTTAGCGCTATGTTACGCACGCCCGAAAGCAGGAGTAAACCCTTCCAGGGAAATTCCTGACATTATGGAGAAAGAGTGCAAGTCGTTACCAGGTCTATTAGAATTGCCAACAGTACAACGCCGATAAGATGATGATGAATAACTTACCTGACACGCCTGATTTGCGCATTTTACTGATTAAACTTCGCCATCATGGTGACATGTTACTCACCACCCCCGTCATCAATTCATTGCGCCAGAAATGGCCTGAAGCCCAAATCGACGTCCTTCTCTATGAAGAGACGCGAGACATGCTCGCCGCGCATCCGGCAATCGGTACGATCTATGGTATCGATCGTAAATGGAAGCAGTTGGGGACGCTGAAGCACCTGCAAAAAGAGTGGCAGTTGCTTCGTGCTTTACGCGCTCAGCATTATCATCTGGTGATCAATCTTGCCGATCAGTGGCGCAGCGCGCTGGTTACCCGTTTCACCGGCGCACCGGTTCGGCTCGGGTTCGCTTTTAACAAGCGCAATAATGCCTTCTGGCGTTTTTGTCACAGTGAACTGGTCTCGGTCGCCAGCCATCAGAACCTGCACACCGTTGAACAAAACCTGTCCATACTGAAACCATTACCCGTTGCCGCCAGACCCGCCGTCACCATGGCTTACAGCGCGGATGACTGGCACCATGCTCATCACAAGCTGACACAAAAGGGCGTGGGGGAACGCTATATCGTTATTCAACCCACTTCACGCTGGTTCTTTAAGTGCTGGGACGAAGGCAAAATGGCGCAAACTATCGCCGCGTTGCAGCAGGACGGCCACACTATCGTCCTTACGGCGGGACCGGATAAGAAAGAGCTGGCGATGATTGACCGCATTCTTGCCGCCTCCCCGCAGACGGGTGTTGTATCGCTGGCAGGGCAGTTAACCCTGCGCCAGCTGGCCTCGCTTATCGATCACGCAGCCCTGTTCATTGGCGTTGAC
Source organism: Enterobacter cloacae complex sp.6700776 (assembly GCF_048284255.1). NCBI lineage: Bacteria > Pseudomonadati > Pseudomonadota > Gammaproteobacteria > Enterobacterales > Enterobacteriaceae > Enterobacter > Enterobacter cloacae complex sp.6700776. The sequence goes on from NZ_JBLVYK010000010.1 coordinate 106,434, forward strand.
TCCGTCCCCATGCACATGGCCGCCGCCCTTCAGACGCCCTGCGTGGCGCTGTTTGGCCCGTCAAAATTGACGTTCTGGTCGCCATGGCAGGTTAACGGCGAGGTCATCTGGGCTGGTAACTACGGCCCGCTTCCCAACCCTGACGCCATTGATACAAAAACGACGGAACGTTATCTCGACGCCATCCCCGTTGATGCTGTCGTCTCCGCCGCAAGGAGATACCTGCAATGAAGCTTCATCGTCTGGCCATTGTGCGCCAAAAATATCGGCCGGATGGGGGAGCAGAACGTTTTGTCTCCAGGGCACTCACCGCGCTGAGCAATCAAAATCTTGAGCTCAACGTCATCACCCGCGAGTGGCAGGGCGAAAAGCAGGACGACTGGCATATTCATATCTGCGATCCACGAAAGTGGGGCCGCATCAGCCGTGAACGCGGCTTTGCACACGCCGCGCGCGCGCTGTGGCAGCAACAGCAGTTTGATATTGTACAGAGCCACGAACGTATTCCGGGCTGCGATATTTACCGCGCCGGAGATGGTGTACATCGACGCTGGCTGCTACAGCGTACGCGTGTTCTTCCCGCCTGGCGCGCGAAGCTGCTCATGCACGATCGCTATCACCGCTACGTGATGAACGCCGAACGTGAAATGTACCAGGCTCCCGAGTTGAAAGCCGTTATCTGTAATGCGGAGATGATCAAGCGCGAAATCGTCGAAGACTTTGATATTGACGCAAAAAAGATACATGTGATTTATAATTCAATAGATTCCCGCCGCTTCGTTCCGGCAGAAGAGAGGCAGCGCGCTGTACTGCGTAAGCAATTTGGCTTACCCGCTGATGCCGTCATTTTCTGCTTCGTGGGTTCAGGGTTTGAACGCAAGGGGCTGGCAAGCGCTATTCAGGCTATAGCAGGAACATCGGCGTGGCTGGTTGTGGTCGGTCAGGATAAAGCGGAAAGCCGCTATCGCGACCTCGCCCGTTCATTAGGCTGTGAGGGGCAAATCCGTTTCCTGGGGATGCAAAAAGAGACGCTGCCATTTTATCAGCTTTCTGATGGTTTACTGCTGCCGACGCTGTATGATCCTTTCCCTAACGTCATACTTGAAGCAATGGCCTGTGGATTGCCCGTCATTACGTCAGAGAGTTGCGGTGGTTCAGAATTTATTGAGCAAGGCCAGAACGGGTTTTACTGTGATGCACTTGATATCCACACATTGAAGGAGGCCGTCATGTCCATCCCTTCACTGGAAAAAAATAACAATATGGGGCTTGCGGCGCGTGAACGCGTTAGAGAAGCAACCCCTGAAAAACTATCAAGTCAGCTTATTTCGCTTTATCAAAAATTACTGGATTAATAATGCGCATCCTAATGATTATTGATGGTTTACCCGGTGGAGGAGCCGAAAAAACGGTTCTCACCCTCTCCAGCGGACTGACAGAACTGGGGCATCAGGTCACCCTTTTCTCCTTACGGAAGGTGTGCGACTACGCCATTCCGGAAGGCATCGATTTTCAGGTCGTGCAGGATACCTGTAAAAAACCCTGGCGGAAGCTGACCGAGATCCCGCGTCGCGCCCGTTTGCTGGATCGCGCCATTGAGCAGGCAGAACGCAGCGGTAAATTTGACGTCGTCTTCTCGCATCTGCATAAAACCGACCGTATCGTGGCGCACAGCCGCGTGCTGGATCGCGATAAGGTCTGGTTTTGCGTACACGGGATGTTCTCCTTCTCCTATTTGCGCCATCGCAGCGGGCTTTCTCGCTGGTTTAAGCATTATAAAATTCGTCATACCTATGAAAACCGCAACGTGGTGGCGGTATCCGGCGCCGTGCTGCACGATCTGTCTGAAGTACTCGCGATCCCCCTGCGGCGCAAAGCGGTTATCCATAACCCGTTTGATATCCCTGAAATTCAGCGTCTGGCGGAAGCGCCCTTTGAGATGCAGGGGCAGAATTACATTATCCACGTTGGCCGTTTTCATGAGCACAAACGTCACGACCGGCTGCTGCGGGCGTTTGCGATGAGCAAGATTGACGCATCGCTGGTGTTGATGGGCAAAGGCTCTGACGTGAAAATAAACCAGCTCAAACAGCTTGCCGCTAAGCTGGGAATTGAAAACAAGATCGTCTTCCGCCCGTTTGAAACCAATCCTTATCCGTGGATCAAAGGTGCACGCCTTTTAGTGTTAAGTTCCGACTGCGAAGGTTTTGGTAATGTACTGGTAGAGTCCATTATCTGTCAGACCCCACCGGTGAGTACAAACTGCCCTGGCGGCCCTGCTGAGATCCTTACTGGCCCCCTGGCGCGCGGTCTGACAGCGTTAACCGACGAATCACTGGCGAATACCCTGGCAGAACTGTATGCCTCTCCGCCGGTTGTTGATCGCGAAACGATCGCATCGTTCGGTATCAACGCCATTTGCCAGCAATACATTGCTTTGGTCGACAACCAAAAATAATCAGGTTTCATATGCAAAATTCAGCGCCTTTATTAAGCGTGGTGGTTGCCGTTTATAACGGTGAAGCTTTTCTCGATCAGTTCTTTACCTGCCTTGTAAATCAACACATCGACAGTATGGAAGTCATCATCGTGAATGACGGCTCCACTGACCGCTCGATGCAGATTGTCGAAAAATGGCGCGAACAGCTGCCACAGATGCAGGTTATTGAACAACCTAATCAGGGCGTGTCCATCGCGCGTAATACCGGCCTGGCCGTTGCGACCGGCCAATATCTCTCTTTTCCGGATATTGATGATGTCTTCAAACCCGGCATGTACCAGCGTCTGCTGGATATGGCCGTCACGCAGAACCTGGATGTCGCCACCTGCAATGGCAACTACGTCTGGGAAAATAACAAAAAACCGTCTCGCCCTATCTTCCCTGAAGATAAGCTCGCCTCAACGGGCGTCATGAATGGCGCGGCATGGTTAAAAACGGCGCTGGATTCACGTAAGTTCCTGCATGTGACCTGGCTGAATATCTATCGTCACGATTTTATTCGTCAGCACGGCTTCCGTTTCGAGCCTGGCCTGCGCCATCAGGATATCCCGTGGACGACTGAGGTGCTGCTTGCTGCGGAACGCGTTCAGTACACCAGCGAACGCTTTTACGACTACTACATTCACTCCGCCTCGGTATCGCACACCCCGGATAATGACGACACGCTGATTCGCTCAGCGCGCCATTACATGAAGATCCTGAAGATGCTTGATGCCATTAACCAGCGCTACCCGGATAAAGTGAAAAATATCCCGGCCTGTCACTGGCAAATCGCCAAAGAGGGTCTGGGAATTATTCATACCTTCGACAACATGAAGGATGAAGCGAAGAAATCAATGATAATCAAAGAGTTCTTCGACACCGGGATCTGGAAGCTCATCTGGAAAAGTGCCAAAAGCCCGCGTTTGCGCTGGCGCCTGGGCCGACGCTACTTCCGTTTAAAACGGTATCTGGCATAAGAGATAGCTTTAGCACGCTTAAATGCTTAGAATTTCCCGGCCGAAACTAAAAAAACGGATAATCGCTTGGAATTGTTGTATACCGCCCTGCTCTACATCATTCAGCCACTGGTGTGGCTGCGACTGTTGCTTCGTAGCCGTAAAGCGCCTGCGTACCGTAAACGCTGGGCCGAACGCTATGGCTACTGCCGCAATAAAGTGGCGCCGGACGGTATTCTGCTGCATTCCGTGTCAGTCGGGGAAACGCTGGCCGCCATTCCACTGGTGCGTGCCTTACGCCATCGTTATCCGTCACTGCCCATCACCGTCACCACGATGACGCCAACCGGCTCAGAGCGCGTGATGTCTGCCTTCGGTAAAGACGTGCATCACGTCTACCTGCCGTACGATCTCCCCTGCGCCATGAACCGTTTCCTGAATACCGTTCGCCCTAAACTGGTGATCGTCATGGAAACTGAACTGTGGCCGAATATGATTTCCGCCCTGCATGCCCGTAAAATTCCTTTGGTTATCGCCAACGCGCGTCTGTCGGAACGCTCGGCGAAAGGGTACGGCAAGCTGGGTAAATTTATGCGTCGCCTGCTCAGCAAAATTACGCTGATCGCCGCGCAGAACGAAGAAGATGCCGCGCGCTTTATCGCCCTCGGCCTGAAGCGCAACCAGCTTGCGGTCACGGGTAGCCTGAAGTTCGATATTTCCGTCACCCCTGAACTCGCCGCCCGTGCGGTAACGCTGCGTCGTCAGTGGGCGCCGCGTCGCCAGGTCTGGATTGCCACCAGCACCCATGACGGCGAAGAGGCCATTATTCTTCAGGCTCACCGCCAGCTGCTGGAAAAATTCCCTGATTTACTGCTGATTCTGGTGCCTCGCCATCCTGAGCGTTTTAAAGATGCCCGGGAGATGGTGCAAAAAGGCGGTTTCAGCTTCACCCTGCGCAGCAGCGGCGAAATCCCCTCTGGCAGCACGCAGGTGGTGATTGGCGATACGATGGGCGAACTGATGCTGCTGTACGGGATTGCCGATCTTGCTTTCGTTGGCGGAAGCCTGGTGGAGCGCGGTGGTCATAACCCGCTGGAGCCGGCAGCCCACGCCATTCCCGTGCTGATGGGTCCACACACGTTTAACTTCAAAGATATCTGCGCGAAATTGCAGCAAGCCGATGGCTTAATCACCGTGACCGATGCGGACTCGGTGGTCAAAGAGGTCTCAACCCTTCTGACTGACGAAGATTACCGCCTGTGGTACGGTCGTCACGCCGTTGAAGTCCTGCATCAGAACCAGGGCGCACTGACCCGTCTGCTGCAACTTTTGCAACCTTACCTGCCGCAGCGGAGCCACTAATGTCAACGCGTCTGTCGGTCGTGATGATCGCCAAAAACGCCGCCGACCTGCTTCCGGATTGCCTGGCCTCTGTTGCCTGGGCTGACGAAATCGTCATTCTCGATTCCGGAAGTACGGACAATACGGCGGACGTTGCCCGTGCAGCCGGGGCAAAAGTCTTTACCGACACCGACTGGCAGGGCTACGGTATTCAGCGTCAGCGTGCGCAGGGTTACGCCACAGGCGATTACGTGTTGATGATCGATACCGATGAGCGCGTCACCCCGGAACTCCGACAGGCCATTCAAACGGTGCTTGCTGCGCCACAGCCCGGCGCGGTCTACAGTATCGCGCGTCGTAACTATTTCCTGGGCCGCTTTATGCGCCACAGCGGCTGGTACCCCGACCGCGTGATGCGCCTCTATGCCCGCGAGCGTTATCAGTACAACGACAACCTGGTCCATGAGTCTCTGGCCTGCGATAACGCTCAGGTCATCCCCCTGACGGGCGATCTGCTTCATCTGACCTGCCGCGATTTCGCCAGCTTCCAGCGGAAACAGCTGAACTATGCCACCGCCTGGGCACAGGAGCGGCATGCGCGCGGCAAGAAGGCCACGCTGACCGGCATCTTCACCCACACGCTGGGCGCGTTTCTGAAAACGCTGCTGCTACGTGGCGGCGTGCTGGACGGCAAACAGGGCTGGTTACTGGCGGTAGTGAATGCCCAGTATACTTTCAACAAATACACCGAGCTGTGGGCGCTGAACCGCGGCTACTCAGAGAAAACGTGAGCCATGAGCACAAAAGCGATTTATCCGGGTACCTTCGATCCGATCACTAACGGTCATCTTGATATCATCACCCGTGCGGCGTGTATGTTCGACAAGGTGATTCTGGCCATTGCCGCCAGCCCGAGCAAAAAGCCGATGTTTGACCTGAACGAACGCGTGCAGCTTGCCACCGATGCGATTTCGCATTTGTCGAATGTTGAGGTCGTCGGATTCAGCGATTTGATGGCAAACTTTGCCCGTGCCCAGCAGGCCAATATCCTGATCCGCGGTCTTCGCGCGGTAGCAGACTTCGAATATGAGATGCAGCTGGCGCACATGAACCGCCATCTGATGCCGGAGCTGGAGAGCGTATTCCTGATGCCCTCCAAAGAGTGGTCCTTCATCTCTTCTTCGCTGGTGAAAGAGGTGGCGCGCCATCGCGGGGACGTTACCCACTTTCTGCCGGTTAACGTCCACCAGGCGTTGATGGAAAAGTTAAAGTAACCCTACTTCTGGCACTGACGGCAGTAAAACGTGGCGCGCTGAGCGTGCTTCGTGGCAATAATCGGCGTCCCGCATGCTCTGCACGGTTCCCCCTTACGACCATAAACCTGCAACTCCTGCGCAAAATAGCCCGGCTTCCCGTCGCTTTGCAGAAAATCCTTCAGCGTCGTCCCGCCCTGCTCAATTGAGCGCAGTAGTACCGCTTTAATCACTCTGACCAGCAGCTCGCACTCCTGCGCAGACAGCGAAGAGGCCAGCCGATCGGGATGGATCCCGGCGGCAAACAACGATTCGCTGGCATAGATATTCCCCACGCCCACGACCAGCTTGTTATCCATCAGCCAGGGTTTAATCGGGGTTTTCTTTTTCGCGCACTTCTCTTTGAGATAATCTGCGTTAAACGCCTCTGAGAGCGGCTCAGGTCCAAGATGCGCCAGCACGTTGTGCCCTTCCAGCTCTTTGGTCCACAGCCATGCGCCAAAGCGACGCGGGTCGGTGTAACGCAGCACCTTGCCGTTACTCATCACCAGATCAACGTGGTCGTGCTTTTCCGCAGGCAACTCTTCGGTGAGGATGCGCAGGCTTCCCGACATGCCCAGATGGATAATGATCCAGCCGTCAGGCAGCTCCAGCAGCAGGTATTTCGCGCGGCGCTGTACGCTCAGGACGGGTTTATCGCTTAACGCGTGGATCTCATCGGACACCGGCCAGCGCAGACGCCCGTTGCGAACGACAGCATGAAGAATAGTCGCGCCAACCAGATGGGGCTCAATGCCGCGGCGGCTGGTCTCTACCTCAGGTAATTCAGGCATGGTTCCTCCGTTGAGATGCAGAATGCAAAAAACCCCGCAGTTGCGGGGTTTTTCAATACAAGGAGACTAAAATTATTTGATTTTAGCTTCTTTGTACAGTACGTGCTGGCGTACAACTGGATCGAATTTTTTCAGTTCCAGTTTTTCCGGCTTAGTACGTTTGTTCTTCGTGGTGGTGTAGAAGTGACCTGTACCAGCAGAAGAAACCAGCTTGATTTTCTCGCGAATACCTTTAGCCATGATTTATTTCCTCTTTAAGTACTTAGTACTTTTCGCCACGGGCACGCAGTTCGGACAGAACTGTATCGATGCCTTTCTTATCGATTACACGCATACCTTTAGCAGATACGCGCAGGGTGACAAAACGCTTCTCGCTCTCAACCCAGAAACGGTGAGAGTGCAGGTTCGGCAGGAAACGGCGTTTAGTCGCGTTCAGTGCGTGGGAACGGTTGTTACCGGTCACCGGACGCTTGCCAGTAACTTGGCAGACTCGGGACATGTCTATTCTCCAAAAATCAAATTAGCTCGAGCTTCGTATGGGGTATCGGCGCCTCGTCAGGCTTTACAGCCCGGTCATCGCATAGTTCTATTGAACTCTCGATTGCCAGGCCCAAATGCCAAACCCGAGATTCTCAAAGGTGGCGTAGTATACGCTGACTCGGCGGTGTGCTCAAGTCCCGAACAGACAAAGATCCCGATGGATCGCGAGAAAAGGCCTAAATCCAGCCACGTTCGGCAAAAGAAATGTACTCTCCGCGGCCAATTATCAGATGGTCCAGCACACGAATGTCCATGAATTGACAGCATTTGATAATACGTTCGGTAATTGCTTTGTCAGCTCTGCTTGGTTCTGCACAGCCAGAGGGGTGATTATGCGCGAGGATCACGCCGGCTGCATTCACTTTTATCGCTTCCCGCACAATTTCACGCGGATGCACCTCAACGTGGCTCAATGTTCCCGAAAAAAGGCGGGTATGTTTCAGTACCCGGTTTTTGTTGTCGAGAAAGATCACCATAAAGATCTCCCGCTCCAGATCGGAAAGCTGGCTTTGCAGAAATTCGCGGGTCATGTCGGGGGTGAGGATCGGGTCTTCTTCCTCCATACGCACGTTGTAAAATCGCCGGGCCAGCTCCGCAATGCCCCGCAGCTGGGCATATTTCGCCACGCCAATACCCTCAACGTGCGTAAACGCCTCCAGCTCGGCGGTCAACAATCCATACAGTGAGCCGAAATGGTCTATCAGCTCTTTCGCCAGCGTAAATACCGTTTTCCCCGGCGTGCCTGTGCGTAAAAAGAGCGCCAGCAGCTCGTCGTCCTTTAACAACGTGACGCCATGGCGCAGCATTTTTTCACGCGGTAGCAGCAGTTCAGTCTCTTCCATGCCCGGCCTCCTTCTGTTTGCCATTATGCTGCCACAGGCAAATTCGGGGCTCGACGCTGGCGTTTCGTTCTTGCGTAGCACCTCGCAAAGTGAATTAAGGACATCATCACCCCGTTTTAGGGATTGTGATAAAATGCCCGCTCTCTGGTGAAACCCAACAGGAAAGAATCATGATGAGCCTGGCCGGTAAAAAAATCGTTCTTGGCGTCAGCGGCGGTATTGCTGCCTATAAAACGCCAGACCTGGTGCGCCGTTTGCGCGAGCGCGGGGCCGACGTACGGGTCGCGATCACCGAAGGCGGCAAAGCCTTTATCACCCCGCTGAGCCTGCAAGCCGTCTCGGGATACCCGGTATCCGACAGCCTTCTCGACCCGGCAGCCGAAGCCGCAATGGGCCATATTGAGCTGGGGAAATGGGCCGATCTGGTTATCCTTGCCCCCGCCACGGCAGATGTAATTGCCCGCGTGGCGGCCGGGATGGCGAACGATTTGGTAACGACCATTTGCCTCGCCACGCCTGCGCCCGTCGCGGTTGTACCCGCAATGAACCAGCAGATGTATCGCAACGCCGCTACCCAGCATAATCTGGATACGCTGGCCTCGCGCGGCCTGCTAATTTGGGGACCGGAGAGCGGCAGCCAGGCCTGTGGCGACGTGGGGCCAGGGCGTATGCTCGACCCATTGACGATTGTTGATATGGCCGCCGCCCATTTCTCGCCTGTCAACGATCTGCAACATCTCAACATCATGATTACCGCGGGCCCCACGCGCGAGCCGCTGGATCCGGTGCGATACATCACCAACCACAGCTCCGGCAAAATGGGCTTTGCGATTGCTGCCGCGGCAGCCAAACGCGGCGCGAACGTGACGCTGGTGAGCGGCCCGGTGTCGCTTACCACCCCTGCGTTTGTGCGGCGTATTGATGTAACTACCGCGCTGGAAATGGAAGCCGCCGTACAGGCGCATGCTCAACAACAGCATATTTTTATCGGCTGTGCGGCCGTCGCTGATTACCGCGCCGAAACCATTGCCGACGCCAAAATTAAAAAGCAAGGTGATGAATTAACAATAAAAATGGTGAAGAACCCGGATATCGTTGCCGGTGTCGCCGCATTGAAAACTCATCGTCCTTACGTTGTTGGGTTTGCCGCAGAAACGAATAATGTGGAAGAATATGCCCGGCAAAAACGTACCCGCAAAAACCTCGATTTGATTTGCGCGAACGACGTATCGCTGTCCACGCAAGGATTTAACAGCGACAGCAACGCATTGCACCTTTTCTGGCAGGATGGAGATAAAGTCTTACCGCTTGAGCGCAAAGAACTCCTGGGCCAACAATTACTGGACGAGATCGTTACCCGTTATGATGAAAAAAATCGACGTTAAGATTCTGGACCCGCGCGTTGGCGAGCAATTTCCGCTGCCAACGTATGCCACCTCCGGCTCTGCCGGTCTTGACCTGCGCGCCTGTCTCGATGACGCCGTAGAACTGGCGCCGGGTGCAACGACCCTGATCCCGACCGGGCTGGCGATTCACATTGCTGACCCGTCACTGGCAGCGGTGATCCTGCCGCGCTCTGGCCTAGGCCATAAGCATGGCGTCGTACTGGGTAACCTGGTCGGCCTGATCGACTCTGACTATCAGGGTCAGCTGATGGTATCCGTCTGGAACCGTGGCCAGGACAGCTTCACCATTGAACCGGGCGAGCGTATCGCGCAGATGGTGTTTGTACCGGTGGTGCAGGCAGAATTTAACCTGGTGGCAGACTTCGACGCTACCGACCGTGGCGAAGGCGGCTTCGGCCATTCCGGGCGCAAATAACCGCCCGACAAACACGCATCTCACAGCGCCATAATGCAATAACAAACCGCAAACGTCAGTTTGCGGGTCGCTGTGTGGTTGCCAGCCTGACAAGTGCTTATTTTCAGGGGTATTTTGTAACATGGCAGAAAAACAAACCGCGAAAAGGAATCGTCGCGAAGAAATACTTCAATCTCTGGCTCTGATGCTTGAATCCAGCGACGGCAGTCAACGCATCACCACCGCCAAGCTGGCGGCCTCTGTGGGCGTGTCAGAGGCGGCGCTGTATCGTCATTTCCCGAGCAAAACCCGGATGTTCGACAGCCTGATCGAGTTTATCGAAGATAGCCTGATCACGCGCATCAACCTGATTCTGAAGGATGAAAAAGACACCAGCACGCGTCTGCGTCTGATTGTGCTGCTGATTCTGGGCTTTGGTGAACGTAACCCGGGTCTGACCCGTATTCTGACTGGCCACGCGCTGATGTTTGAACAGGATCGTCTGCAAGGCCGTATAAACCAGCTTTTTGAGCGTATCGAAGCCCAGCTTCGTCAGGTTCTGCGCGAGAAGAAAATGCGGGAAGGTGAGGGATATAATACGGATGAGACGCTGCTGGCAAGCCAGATCCTGGCATTTTGCGAAGGGATGCTCTCCCGGTTTGTGCGCAGCGAGTTTAAATATCGACCAACGGACGATTTTGACGCCCGCTGGCCGTTAGTGGCAGCACAATTACAGTAACGCCATCGCCGGATGGCGGCTTCGCCTTATCCGGCCTACGAACAGGTAGGCCCGGTAAGCGTAGCGCCACCGGGCAACGCAATTAAACCCCGAACTCTTCGCGATACGCTTTTACCGCCGCCAGGTGATCCGCCATCTCAGGCTTCTCTTCCAGATATGCAATCAGGTCTGTCAGCGTGATGATAGAGATCACTTTGCAGCCATAATCGCGTTCCACTTCCTGAATAGCAGAGATGTCGCCACGCCCGCGTTCCTGACGATCGAGCGAAATCAGCACACCCGCAAGCGTTGCACCGTTAGCCTGGATAATCTCCATCGATTCACGGATCGCGGTGCCTGCGGTGATCACGTCATCCACCAGCATCACGCGGCCCTGCAACGCACTGCCGACCAGATTGCCGCCTTCACCGTGGGTTTTGGCCTCTTTACGGTTAAAGCAGTACGGTACGTCGCGGTCATGTTGCTCCGCCAGCGCCACCGCCGTGGTGGTTGCAATTGGAATGCCTTTGTACGCGGGGCCAAACAGCAGATCGAAATCAATCCCGGAATCTACCAGCGCTTCGGCATAGAAGCGGCCTAACAGTGCCAAATCGCGCCCGGTATTAAACAGCCCGGCGTTGAAGAAATACGGGCTTTTACGACCGGATTTCAGCGTGAACTCGCCAAACTTAAGTACCTGCTTGTTAAGCGCAAACTCAATAAACTGGCGCTGATACGATTTCATGGATTTGCTCCTTTGTCTTTTCAGTCTTACAGGCAAAAAAAAGGCGACTCATTGGTCGCCTTAAAATCAATTTTCTAACGCCGCTTTCTGCGTCGCTACAATAGATTCAATACCCCCTCGGGCCAACGCCAGCAAGGTGAGTAGTTCTTCGTGAGTGAATGGCTCGCCTTCTGCCGTGCCCTGCACTTCAATGATGCGACCATCTTCGGTCATCACCACGTTCATGTCGGTTTCTGCGGCAGAATCTTCAACGTATTCCAGATCGCAAAGCGCTTCGCCGTTAACAATACCAACGGAGACAGCAGCAACCATCCCTTTCATTGGGTTGGTTTTCAGCTTACCGGCGGCAACCAGCTTGTTCAGCGCATCTGCCAGCGCCACACAGGCACCGGTAATGGAGGCCGTACGCGTGCCGCCATCGGCCTGGATCACGTCGCAGTCCAGCGTGATGGTGAACTCACCCAGCGTTTTTAAGTCAACCGCGGCGCGGAGCGCACGTGCGATCAGGCGCTGGATCTCCATAGTACGGCCGCCCTGCTTACCTTTTGCCGCTTCACGGGCATTACGGGTATGGGTTGCGCGCGGCAACATACCGTATTCGGCGGTGATCCACCCCTGCCCCTGACCTTTCAGGAAGCGAGGCACGCCCTCTTCGATGGACGCGGTGCAAAGCACCTTGGTGTCACCAAACTCAACCAGCACGGAGCCTTCAGCGTGTTTTGTATAGTTACGGGTCAGGGTGACGGGACGCACCTGGTTGGCGCTACGACCTGCTGGACGCATGATGGATTCTCCGGCTTGAAACGAATGTGGCTGCGCATTATACGGATAAAGGACGCTTATTCCTATCCTGAGAAGCCCCTGAAAGCTATAATCCCCCCATCTCTCCTTTAAAAACGGGAATGTCTATGATCCGCAGTATGACCGCCTACGCCCGGCGTGAAATCAAGGGTAGCTGGGGTAGCGCTACCTGGGAAATGCGCTCGGTAAACCAGCGCTATCTGGAAACATATTTCCGTATGCCGGAACAGTTCCGCAGCCTGGAGCCTGTGGTGCGTGAGCGTATCCGTACGCGTCTGACCCGCGGGAAAGTGGAATGTAACCTGCGTTTTGAGCCCGATGCCAGTGCCCAGGGCGAACTGATCCTGAACGAAAAGCTGGCAAAACAGCTGGTTAATGCGGCGAACTGGGTCAAAATGCAAAGCGATGAAGGCGAGATCAACCCGGTTGATATTCTGCGCTGGCCTGGCGTGATGGCCGCCGGAGAGCAGGATCTGGACGCGATTACCGCTGAAATCCTGGCTGCACTCGACGGCACGCTGGATGACTTTATCGTTGCCCGCGAAACCGAAGGCCAGGCGCTGAAAGCGATGATTGAGCAACGCCTTGAAGGCGTGAGCGCCGAAGTGACTAAAGTGCGCGCGCATATGCCAGAAGTGCTGCAATGGCAGCGTGAGCGACTTGTCGCCAAACTGGAAGAGGCGGAAGTTCAGCTGGAAAACAACCGTCTGGAACAAGAGCTGGTGCTGATGGCGCAGCGTGTAGACGTGGCTGAAGAGCTGGATCGTCTGGAAGCGCACGTTAAAGAGACCTATAACATCCTGAAGAAGAAAGAAGCGGTAGGCCGCCGTCTCGACTTTATGATGCAGGAGTTCAACCGCGAGTCGAACACGCTGGCGTCTAAGTCTATCAATGCAGAGGTGACCAATTCAGCAATTGAACTGAAGGTCCTGATTGAGCAGATGCGCGAGCAGATCCAGAATATCGAGTAATACCTTTCAGGGTGGTGTCTGGCACATCACCCATTACTTTTTCTAATCCATATTAATCCTTACTTTCTTTGTCCCCCGCCTTATCACAAGCCCGTCTGCCATGCGTTGATAAATTTGTGTAGGGCAAATCCCCTCGCCTTAGAAAATCTCAATCGTGATCTTGCGCACAAATCGCTAACCTCCTCCACTTCATTCCGGAGGGTTTATGCTGCTTCACATTCTCTATCTTATTGGCATTACCGCTGAAGCCATGACCGGCGCACTCGCCGCCGGACGTCGCCGTATGGACACCTTCGGCGTGATCATTATTGCCACGGCCACTGCGCTCGGCGGCGGGTCCGTGCGCGATATCCTGCTTGGCCATTATCCGCTCGGCTGGGTTAAAAACCCTGAGTACGTCATTATCGTGGCAACGGCAGCCGTGTTAACCACGATTGTAGCTCCGGTGATGCCTCATCTGCGCCGCTTGTTCCTGGTGCTGGATGCGCTTGGGCTGATTGTTTTTTCCATCATTGGCGCACAAATTGCTCTCGATATGGGTGAAGGCCCGGTTATCGCCACCATTGCGGCGGTGATCACGGGCGTGTTTGGCGGGGTGCTGCGCGATATGTTCTGCAAACGTATCCCGCTGGTTTTCCAGAAGGAACTGTATGCCGGCATCTCCTTTGCCGCGGCAGTGCTTTATGTCGCCTTGCAGCACTATGTCACCAACCACGATGTGGTGGTTATCTCCACGCTGCTGTTTGGTTTCACCGCGCGTATGCTGGCATTGCGCCTGAAGCTGGGCCTGCCGGTTTTTCATTACAAGCACAATGCGCATTAAGGTCAGAACCCGTTAATGTGCTGCTCAGCCAGCCACCTTGCCAGCCTATCAACAGGAGGCGCATGCAGCCAGTTAACGACCTGCTGCGCCTTCTCTTCACCTGTTCCCGGCAAAGCCTGCCAGTCAGCGGCGCTCCGCTGATTCAGCGCCTGCCACGACGCCGCCCCAACCGCATTCAGCGTGGCTTTTGTCAGCGGGATCCCCATCGCTGTGACCCAGCGAATAAAAGGTTGCTTGCGCACCATATTAAAACGATGCCAGAGCGATAACCCGCGCCCGGCGGAAAAGCCAGGCGTGGACTGTAGCTGCGCCTGCGTCAGTGTTAACCACGAAAAAATATGCTCGAAACGATGCGTCTGATGAAGCGTTCGCCAGCCCGCCTCGCCTAACCCCTCGATCCCTAGCCCTTGTTTTGAGCTAAGCCACGTCAACCGGGCAAAGAACTGTTCCATACACGCTGGTGAGGCATAAAAACAGGTCAGCGAGTGGTACTGCAGGGCCGGAGGTTCTGGTTTTTCCCTGTTCGCTCCCCGCCAGACAACTCGATCGAATCGGGGGATCCCCTGCCCGGCGAGGCTTATCAGAACCTGATCGCCGGGAACAATATCCAGCCGCTGCCAGCGTGTGACCGACCCCAGGCTCACCCGCCGCACCTGTTTATCATCAAGCATTACTGGATCCAGTTCGGCTACAACGGACACCTTGCCCGTTCGCCCGACGCCAAACTGTATCCCTCGCACTTCAGCAACCTGAGCGACAGGCGTATATTTCCATGCGACAACCCAACGCCCTTCACCGGGTAACCAACCGTCGCCCGCGGGTTCATCCGCTGAACGCACCACAATGCCGTCCGTGGCAAAGGGCAATGCTGTTGTATGCCACGCTGAACGCTGCGCTTCGACCGCATTCACAGACGCGGCGGGCAGCGTATAACGCGCCGTCAGGGTGAACCCGGCTTTTGACAACGCATCCAGAGATACCTGCATCTCTTTAGGTCCATCCGGCCAGGCCCAGATAAACACGCCGAGCTGCCTGAGAAGTGCGCTATCGTTATGACGCATCATGGCGCCCGCCACTTTTGCCCGCATGTTCATCCCCCCCATCTGACGCTGGATGTGGTTTTCATGAATCCAGAACAGTTCACCCTGTAAGACGCTATTTGCCAGGGGGCCGGACAGGTTTTGCGGAACAGAGGGGATTGATCGAACCTGCGCCGTCCAGTCTTCACCTTTCACACCGTTGCCACGGCTAATGGCCCGGACAAGCTTCCCGCCCTGGTACACCAGCGTCACAGCCACGCCATCCACTTTGGGCTGCATCCAGAGATGTTGCCGGGCTCGCATCCACTGGCTGAGCTCAGCTTTACTGGCAACCTTATGCACGCCCGTATGCGCAACCGGGTGTGTCACACTACCTGTCAGAGGTGGCGGTCTCTCTTCGGAAGAGACATGACCAAAGCAGCGCTGCCACTGGTTCAACCGCGCGTTAAGCTGATCGTACACCCCGTCATCAACGTCACTGACTCCCTGCTTCCAGTAAGCATCGTCCCAGCGTTTGATCTGCGCGCTCAGCGCTGCAATTTCCTTTTCTGCTTTTGCCTGCGACCATACCGGGCATACCGCTAACCCGGTGCTACACCACAACAGCGCAAACCCGCTTATCCATCGCCACATTATTACCCCTCCTTTGCGTTGGAGGAGGTATAACCCGGTATTGAAAACGACGCGAATGGCAACGTTACGCTTTACGAGGCGTTATCCAGCGTTTCTTTTTGTTGCTGCAAACCGCAGACAAAACCTGAAAACGGCACGCAAAATTTAATCATCCACGGGAAAAAGTGTGACAAAGGCTACGTCACACAGCGGCGACGTGTATAATAAGCCCGTATGTAAGACTTCTTCGTTAACACATACAAAAGACTCTCATGGCTCAAGGCACGCTTTATATTGTTTCTGCCCCTAGTGGCGCGGGTAAATCCAGCCTTATTCAGGCACTGTTAAAAACCCAACCGTTGTACGATACGCAGGTTTCTGTTTCTCACACCACGCGAGCACCGCGTCCGGGTGAGGTGCACGGTGAACACTATTTCTTTGTGAATCACGACGAATTCAGAGCGATGATTGGCAGAGACGCGTTTCTTGAACACGCAGAAGTATTCGGTAACTACTACGGTACTTCGCGTGAAACCATTGAGCAGGTTCTGGCGACCGGCGTGAACGTGTTCCTGGATATCGACTGGCAGGGCGCGCAGCAAATTCGTAAGAAAATGCCTGATTCGCGCAGTATTTTTATTCTACCGCCATCGAAAGATGAACTGGATCGCCGCCTGCGGGGTCGCGGCCAGGACAGCGAAGAAGTTATCGCGAAGCGTATGGCACAGGCTGTTGCAGAAATGAGCCATTACGCGGAATATGATTACCTTATTGTGAATGATGATTTTGATGCCGCGCTGAGCGATCTCAAAACTATCCTTCGCGCAGAACGTCTGCGTATGAGCCGCCAGAAGCAGCGACATGACGCATTAATCACCAAACTGTTGGCAGACTGAACCCACTTTCAGTATCATGCCCAGTCATTTCTTCACCTGTGGAGCATTTTAAGTATGGCACGCGTAACTGTTCAGGACGCTGTAGAGAAAATTGGTAACCGTTTTGACCTGGTACTGGTCGCCGCGCGTCGCGCTCGTCAGATGCAGGTAGGCGGTAAAGATCCGCTGGTACCGGAAGAAAACGATAAAACCACCGTTATTGCACTTCGCGAAATCGAAGAAGGTCTGATCAACAACCAGATCCTCGACGTGCGTGAGCGCCAGGAGCAGCAAGAGCAGGAAGCCGCAGAACTGCAGGCCGTAACCGCCATTGCTGAAGGTCGTCGTTAATTAAACCTGCGGGTCGCCCTTGTATCTGTTTGAAAGCCTGAATCAACTGATTCAAACCTACCTGCCTGAAGACCAGATTAAGCGTCTTCAGCAGGCGTATCTCGTTGCACGTGACGCTCACGAGGGCCAGACACGTTCAAGCGGTGAACCCTATATCACGCACCCGGTAGCGGTGGCCTGTATTCTGGCCGAGATGAAACTCGACTACGAAACGCTCATGGCCGCCCTGCTGCATGACGTGATTGAAGATACCCCTGCCACCTACCAGGACATGGAACAGCTGTTTGGCAAAAGCGTTGCCGAGCTGGTGGAAGGGGTCTCTAAGCTTGATAAGCTGAAATTCCGCGATAAGAAAGAGGCGCAGGCCGAAAACTTTCGCAAGATGATCATGGCGATGGTGCAGGATATCCGCGTCATTCTCATCAAACTTGCTGACCGCACCCACAATATGCGCACGCTGGGCTCACTTCGCCCGGATAAACGTCGCCGCATCGCCCGAGAAACCCTCGAAATCTACAGTCCGCTGGCGCACCGTTTAGGTATTCATCACATTAAAACCGAGCTGGAAGAGCTGGGTTTTGAAGCGTTATACCCGAACCGCTATCGCGTGATTAAAGAGGTGGTGAAAGCCGCTCGCGGTAACCGTAAAGAGATGATTCAAAAGATCCTCTCTGAAATCGAAGGGCGCTTGCAGGAAGCCGGTATTCCGTGCCGCGTCAGCGGTCGCGAAAAGCATTTGTACTCTATCTACTGCAAAATGGTGCTCAAAGAGCAGCGTTTCCACTCGATCATGGATATCTACGCGTTCCGCGTCATCGTCCACGACTCGGACACCTGCTACCGCGTGCTGGGGCAGATGCATAGCCTGTACAAGCCACGTCCGGGGCGCGTCAAAGATTACATCGCCATTCCAAAAGCGAACGGATACCAGTCTTTGCACACCTCGATGATTGGCCCGCACGGCGTTCCGGTTGAGGTGCAAATTCGTACCGAAGACATGGATCAGATGGCGGAAATGGGTGTCGCGGCGCACTGGGCTTATAAAGAGCACGGCGGCGAAAGCAGCACCACCGCGCAAATCCGCGCCCAGCGCTGGATGCAGAGCCTGCTGGAGCTGCAACAGAGTGCAGGTAGCTCGTTTGAATTTATCGAGAGCGTTAAATCCGATCTCTTCCCGGATGAGATTTACGTTTTCACGCCGGAAGGGCGCATTGTCGAACTGCCTGCGGGCGCGACGCCGGTCGACTTCGCTTACGCCGTGCATACCGATATCGGCCATGCTTGCGTGGGTGCCCGCGTCGACAGGCAGCCTTATCCGCTGTCGCAGCCGCTCTTCAGCGGGCAGACTGTCGAAATTATTACCGCGCCGGGC
The DNA here is from genome assembly GCF_048284255.1 of Enterobacter cloacae complex sp.6700776. Lineage (NCBI taxonomy): Bacteria > Pseudomonadati > Pseudomonadota > Gammaproteobacteria > Enterobacterales > Enterobacteriaceae > Enterobacter > Enterobacter cloacae complex sp.6700776. The sequence continues at coordinate 124,789 of NZ_JBLVYK010000010.1, forward strand.
GCACGTCCTAACGCTGCCTGGCTGAACTTTGTCGTGAGCTCAAAAGCGCGCGCAAAAATCCGCCAGCTGCTGAAAAATCTCAAGCGCGACGACTCCGTTAGCCTTGGGCGTCGTCTGCTCAATCACGCGCTGGGTGGCAGCCGCAAACTGGCAGAGATCCCACCAGAAAACATTCAGCATGAGCTGGAGCGTATGAAGCTCGCCTCGCTGGATGACCTGCTGGCAGAGATTGGCCTCGGAAACGCCATGAGCGTGGTCGTGGCGAAGAACCTGCAACAGGGCGAAACGACAGCCGTTCCTGCTAACGCGCAAAATCATGGTCACCTGCCAATCAAAGGCGCTGACGGGGTGCTCATCACCTTCGCCAAATGCTGCCGCCCTATCCCGGGCGACCCGATTATTGCGCACGTCAGCCCGGGTAAAGGGCTGGTGATCCACCACGAATCCTGCCGTAACATCCGTGGCTATCAGAAAGAGCCTGAGAAGTTCATGGCGGTCGAATGGGATAAAGAGACAGCGCAGGAATTTATCACTGAAATCAAGGTGGATATGTTTAACCACCAGGGTGCACTGGCGAACCTGACGGCAGCGATCAACACGGCCTCGTCAAACATTCAGAGCCTGAATACTGAAGAAAAAGATGGCCGCGTTTACAGCGCCTTTATTCGCCTGACCGCCCGTGACCGCGTACATCTGGCCAATATTATGCGCAAGATCCGCGTGATGCCGGATGTCATTAAAGTCACCCGTAACCGAAACTAGCATTATGAATTCAACACGTTACGAGCGAATCTGCGAAATGCTCGCCAGGCGTCAGCCTGATCTGACGGTCTGCATGGAGCAGGTCCATAAACCTCATAACGTCTCTGCTATCGTCCGCACCGCAGATGCCGTCGGCGTGCATGAAGTCCACGCCGTCTGGCCAGGCGCACGTATGCGTACCATGGCCTCCACCGCCGCAGGCAGCAACAGCTGGGTATCCGTGAAAACTCACCAAACTATTGGTGAAGCGGTCTCGCACCTGAAAGGGCGTGGCATGCAGGTTCTGGCAACCAACCTCTCTGCTAAAGCCGTGGATTTCCGTGAGATCGACTACACCCGTCCGACCTGCATTTTAATGGGCCAGGAGAAAACGGGGATCACGCAGGAAGCACTGGATTTGGCTGACCGGGACATCATCATTCCGATGATCGGCATGGTCCAGTCACTCAACGTGTCGGTCGCCTCAGCGCTGATCCTGTATGAAGCGCAGCGCCAGCGTCAGAATGCCGGAATGTACGAGCGCAGCAACAGCATGCTGCCGGAAGAGGAGCAGCAGCGCCTGCTGTTTGAAGGTGGCTATCCGGTGCTGGCTCGCGTTGCGAAGCAGAAGAAATTGCCTTACCCCCACGTCAACGCGCAGGGCGAAATTGAAGCCGATGCCGAGTGGTGGTCCACCATGCAGTACGCAGGGTAAATCATGAAAGGCCGCCTGCTGGACGCCATACCGCTCAACAGCCTGACGGGCGTGGGCGCGGCTCAAAGCAGTAAACTGGCGAAGATTGGCCTGCACACCGTGCAGGATCTCCTGCTCCACCTCCCCCTGCGTTACGAAGACCGTACTCAGCTTTATAAAATTGGCGATCTGCTGCCCGCTATTTACGCCACCGTTGAAGGGGAAGTGCTGAACTGCAACATCACCTTTGGCGGACGCAGGATGATGACCTGCCAGATCAGCGACGGCACCGGCATTCTCACCATGCGCTTTTTCAACTTCAATGCGGCGATGAAAAACAGCCTTGCCACCGGACGACGCGTACTTGCGTACGGTGAAGCCAAACGGGGCAAATACGGCGCGGAGATGATCCACCCGGAATACCGCGTGCAGGGCGATCTCAGCTCACCTGAGCTACAGGAGACGCTCACGCCGGTCTATCCAACCACCGAAGGCATTAAGCAGGCCACGCTGCGCAAGCTCACCGACCAGGCGCTGGAGCTGCTTGATACCTGCGCCATTAACGAGCTGCTGCCGCCGGAGCTGGCGCAGGGCATGATGAGCCTGCCGGAGGCGTTGCGCACCCTGCACCGTCCACCGCCAACGCTTCAGCTTGTTGATTTAGAAAGCGGTAAACATCCCGCCCAACGGCGTCTTATCCTTGAGGAATTACTGGCTCACAACCTGAGCATGCTGGCCCTGCGCGCAGGTGCGCAGCGTTTCCACGCGCAGCCATTAAGCCCGCATGATGAGCTCAAAGATAAGCTGCTGGCCACACTGCCGTTTAAACCCACCGGCGCCCAGGCGCGGGTCACCGCCGAGATCGAACGCGATATGGCGCTGAATGTGCCGATGATGCGCCTGGTGCAGGGCGACGTGGGTTCCGGGAAAACGCTGGTTGCCGCATTGGCCGCTTTACGCGCTATCGCCCACGGCAAGCAGGTGGCGCTGATGGCGCCGACAGAACTGCTGGCCGAGCAGCACGCCAACAATTTCCGTAACTGGTTCGCCCCACTGGGGATCGAAGTGGGCTGGCTGGCCGGGAAGCAGAAGGGCAAAGCACGTCTTGCGCAGCAGGAAGCTATTGCCAGCGGGCAGGTGCAGATGATTGTCGGCACGCACGCCATTTTCCAGGAACAGGTGCAGTTTAACGGCCTGGCGCTGGTCATTATCGACGAACAGCACCGCTTTGGTGTTCATCAGCGTCTGGCGCTGTGGGAGAAAGGTCTGCAACAGGGCTTCCACCCGCATCAGCTGATCATGACCGCCACGCCGATTCCGCGCACCCTGGCGATGACGGCCTATGCCGATCTGGATACCTCCACCATCGACGAGTTGCCGCCGGGCCGAACGCCGGTGACCACGGTTGCCATACCGGACACGCGGCGCAGCGACATCATTGACCGCGTGCGCAACGCCTGTACGCAGGAAGGGCGTCAGGCGTACTGGGTCTGCACCCTGATTGAAGAGTCTGAGCTGCTGGAAGCGCAGGCTGCCGAAGCCACATGGGAAGAGTTAAAGCTCGCCCTGCCAGAGCTGAACGTCGGTCTGGTTCACGGGCGCATGAAGCCTGCCGAGAAGCAGGCGGTGATGCAGTCGTTCAAACAGGGCGAGCTGCACTTACTCGTTGCGACCACGGTTATCGAAGTGGGCGTGGATGTGCCGAACTCCAGCCTGATGATTATTGAGAACCCGGAGCGTCTGGGCCTGGCGCAGCTCCACCAGCTACGAGGCCGCGTGGGCCGTGGTGCGATCGCCTCTCACTGCGTGCTGCTCTACAAAGCCCCGCTGTCGAAAACCGCGCAGATGCGTTTGCAGGTATTACGCGACAGCAATGACGGCTTCGTCATTGCGCAAAAAGATCTGGAGATCCGCGGCCCGGGCGAACTGCTGGGCACGCGTCAGACGGGTAACGCCGAATTTAAAGTGGCGGATTTGCTGCGCGATCAGGCCATGATCCCCGAAGTACAACGCCTTGCGCGTCATATTCATGAACGCTACCCCGAACAGGCGGCAGCGTTAATTGAACGCTGGATGCCGGAAACCGAGCGGTATTCCAACGCCTGACGATCAGCCAAACATTGGCAGCATCAGGTAGAGCTTAATGACCAGCGCGTTGACGATATCAATGAAGAATGCGCCCACCATCGGCACCACCAGAAACGCCATGTGCGACGGGCCGAACCGTTCGGTGATCGCCTGCATATTCGCGATGGCCGTTGGTGTCGCTCCCAGACCAAATCCACAGTGACCCGCAGCCAGTACCGCCGCATCATAGTTTTTGCCCATCATGCGCCAGGTAACAAAGATGGCATACAGCGCCATAAACACGGCCTGTACCGCCAGGATCGCCACCATCGGCAGCGCCAGCGAGGCCAGCTCCCACAGCTTGAGGCTCATCAGCGCCATCGCCAGGAACAGCGACAGGCTGACGTTTCCCAGCACGGACACCGCGCGTTCGAAGACGCGGTAGAAGCCCATCTGCGCCAGACCGTTGCTCAGGATCACCCCGATAAACAGCACGCAGACAAAGGTTGGCAGTTCGAAAGCCGTTCCCGCCAGCCATTGCGCAACGATTTTGCCCACGGTGAGGCAGATGGCAATCATGGCGATGGTTTCAATCATCACCAGCGAGGTGATGCTGCGACCAACGTCCGGTTTTTCGAACGCGGTCGGCACCATTTCATCGTCTGGTCTGCCTTCCGGCGTAGTGGAATGTTTCACCAGGTAGCGCGCCACCGGGCCGCCAATCAGCCCGCCAAGCACCAGGCCAAAGGTCGCGCAGGCCATTGCCACTTCCGTTGCGTTTTCAAAGCCATAGCGTTCGATGAACAGCTTGCTCCACGCCGCGCCCGTTCCGTGGCCACCTGACAGGGTAATCGACCCCGCCAGCAGACCCATCAGCGGATCCAGCCCCAGCAGCGACGCCATACCGATGCCGATGGCGTTTTGCATCAGCAGCAGGCCCACCACGACAATCAAAAACACGCCCAGCACCTTGCCGCCTGAACGCAGGCTTGCGAGGTTAGCGTTCAGGCCGATAGTGGCAAAGAAGGCCAGCATCAACGGATCTTTCAGGGACATATCAAAATCAATTTCCCAACCCATGCTTTTTTTCAGCACCAGCAGGGCCAGCGCCACCAGCAATCCACCGGCGACAGGTTCAGGAATGGTGTACTTTTTCAGAAAGGAAACACTGTGTACCAGCTTGCGACCAAGCAGAAGAACCAGCGTTGCGGCAACAAGGGTCGACAACGTATCGAGATGAATCATAAAAGGCTCCTGTTATGCGCGTGTTCCATACACACGCGGCGTTATCCTGGGCCGGGTGATGCTCGTCATGAGCCGCCGGCGCGAAAAGTGTAATTTTTTTTTCCTGTTCGTTGTAGAAAACCTGCTCACACCGGCAGATTTTCTCTCTTTTTTTTGCTGGCAATCGTTTGCTTTTACCAGGTGGTCAGCTAAAATGCCCGCTTTTCCACCGTGGGATTGCCGCCGATGTCTGTTAACACTCTGGAGTCTGCTGATGCGCAACCGATTGCGCAGAAGCAAAACAGTGAACTGATTTACCGCCTTGAAGATCGTCCCCCGCTACCTCAAACCCTGTTTGCCGCCTGCCAGCATCTGCTGGCGATGTTCGTTGCGGTCATCACGCCGGCTCTGCTGATTTGTCAGGCGCTGGGGTTACCGGCGCAGGATACGCAACACATCATCAGTATGTCTCTGTTCGCTTCCGGTGTAGCCTCCATCATTCAAATTAAAGCCTGGGGTCCGGTGGGTTCGGGGTTGCTGTCGATTCAGGGCACCAGCTTTAACTTTGTGGCGCCGCTGATCATGGGCGGTACGGCACTGAAAACCGGCGGCGCAGATGTCCCGACGATGATGGCGGCGCTTTTCGGCACCCTGATGCTGGCAAGCTGCACAGAGATGATCATCTCCCGCGTTCTGCACCTTGCGCGCCGGGTGATCACCCCGCTGGTCTCCGGCGTGGTGGTGATGATTATCGGCCTGTCGCTGATTCAGGTGGGTCTGACCTCCATCGGGGGCGGCTACGCGGCAATGAGCGACCATACCTTCGGCGCGCCGAAAAACCTGCTGCTGGCAGGCGTGGTGCTGGCGATCATTATTCTGCTTAACCGCCAGCGTAACCCGTACCTGCGCGTGGCTTCGCTAGTGATCGCCATGGCGGCCGGTTACCTGCTGGCGTGGGCGCTGGGCATGCTGCCGGAAAACACCACCCCAACCAACAGCGCGTTGATTACCGTGCCAACGCCGCTCTACTACGGCCTGGGCATTGACTGGAGTCTGCTCCTGCCGCTGATGCTGGTCTTTATGATCACTTCGCTGGAAACCATTGGCGATATCACCGCCACCTCCGACGTGTCCGAGCAGCCGGTCTCCGGCCCGCTGTACATGAAACGTCTCAAAGGCGGCGTACTGGCGAACGGACTGAACTCGTTTGTCTCGGCGGTGTTCAACACCTTCCCGAACTCCTGCTTCGGCCAGAACAACGGCGTGATCCAGCTGACCGGCGTGGCCAGCCGCTACGTGGGCTTCGTGGTGGCGCTGATGCTGGTGGTCCTCGGCCTGTTCCCGGCGGTGAGCGGGTTTGTACAGCACATTCCCGAGCCGGTCCTGGGCGGCGCGACGCTGGTCATGTTCGGTACCATCGCGGCCTCCGGCGTGCGTATCGTCTCCCGCGAGCCGCTGAACCGCCGCGCAATCATGATTATTGCGCTGTCTCTCGCCGTAGGACTTGGCGTCTCCCAGCAGCCGATGATTTTGCAGTTTGCCCCGGACTGGGTTAAAAACCTGCTCTCTTCCGGCATCGCCGCGGGCGGTATTACCGCTATCGTGCTGAATCTCATTTTCCCGCCTGAAAAGAACTGATCCCCACACGGCAGGCTGTCAATGCCTGCCGTGACATCTCTTTACACCATTCCCGCCTTGAGCATTGCGCATAAATCGTGCATAACACCCTTATGTGCGTTTCGCGGGAAGGAAGACCATGAAATTTATTGGAAAGCTGCTTATCTATCTTCTGGTAGCCCTGCTCATTGTAGTGCTCGCCTTTTATTTTCTGCTCCAGACCCGCTGGGGCGCATCGCAGGTCAGTAGCTGGATCACGGTGAATACCGATTACGAGCTCAACTTTGACCTGATGGATCACCGCTTTTCATCCCCTTCTCACATCCTTCTGGAAAACGTCACCTTCGGACGAGATGGCAAACCAGCCACGCTGGTCGCTAAAAAAGTGGATATTGGCTTAAGCAGCCGCCAGATCACCGACCCGCTGCATATGGACGCCATCACCCTGTTCGATGGCACGCTGAATTTATCTCCACAGACGGCGCCGCTGCCGTTCCAGGCCGATCGTCTGCAACTGAATAACATGGCCTTTAACAGCCCGAATACGGAGTGGGATCTCAGTGCGCAAAAGGTGACCGGCGGCGTCAGCCCGTGGCAGCCCGAGGCGGGGAACGTACTGGGGAAAAATGCGCAAATCCAGATGAGCGCCGGGTCGCTCACGCTCAACGGCATACCGGCCAACAACGTGCTGATTCAGGGACAACTCAACGGCAAAGAGGTGGTGCTCAATACCATCGGTGCCGATATGGCGCGCGGCTCGCTTACGGGGTCGGCTCAGCGTAATGCCGACGGTGGCTGGGTTATCGACACCCTGCGTCTGAATGAGATACGCCTGCAAAGCGACAAATCGCTGCTGGATTTCTTCGCCCCTCTCTCCACCCTGCCTTCGTTACAGATTGGGCGGCTGGAAGTGACCGATGCCCGTCTACAGGGGCCAGACTGGGCGGTTACCGACCTTGATCTTAGCCTGCGTAACCTCACCCTGAGTAAAGGGGACTGGCAAAGCCAGGAGGGACGGTTATCCATGAACGCCAGCGAATTTATCTACGGCTCGCTGCATCTTTTTGACCCTATCCTGAACGCGGAATTCTCCCCGCAGGGCATTGCGCTGCGTCAGTTCACTTCCCGCTGGGAAGGGGGCATGGTGCGCACCTCCGGCAACTGGCTGCGCGACGGGAACGCGCTGGTGCTGGACGACGTTGCCATTGCCGGGCTGGAATATACGCTTCCGGAAAACTGGAAAACGCTGTGGATGGATCCGCTTCCGGCATGGCTGAACAGCGTGACGCTGAAAAAATTCGGCCTGAGCCGCAACCTGGTGATCGACATCGATCCGGCGTTCCCATGGCAGATCACCTCCCTCGACGGTTATGGCGCTAATCTGCGTCTGGCGCAAGACCACAAGTGGGGCGTGTGGGGCGGTAACGCAACCCTGAACGGGGCGGCAGCAACCTTTAACCGCGTCGACGTGCGACGCCCGTCGCTGGCGCTGAATGCCAACGCCGCAACGGTAAACATTACCGACCTGAGCGCCTTTACCGAGAAAGGGATCCTGGAAGCGACCGCCACCGTGTCACAGCTGCCACAGCGACAAACCACCGTGAGCCTGAACGGGCGCGGTGTACCGCTCAACGTCTTGCAGCAGTGGGGCTGGCCAGCGCTGCCGATTGCGGGCGACGGCAATATTCAGCTCACCGCCAGCGGCAGCGTGCAGGCGAATGCGCCGCTGAAGCCGACGGTGAACGGGAAGCTGAGCGCGGTGAATATGGATAAACAGCAGGTGCAACAGACGATGACCGGCGGGATGGTGTCGGCGGTGGCTCCGGCACAGTAAAAAGCCGGGTGGCGGCTTCGCCTTACCCGGCCTACGAGATTTTGGTTCCCTCTCCCCGTGGGCTGAGGGTTCCCCACAAATTAATGCGAGCACTGAGCAATCCCCTCGCCCCTCCGGGGAGAGGGTTAGGGTGAGGGGAACATACG
>NZ_JBLVYK010000110.1:0-333 GCF_048284255.1 Enterobacter cloacae complex sp.6700776
TGGCCGGCGTGGTTGACCGTGAAACCGGGCGGCTCAATGTGGATGCCGGCCTGCTTGTCGGATTGCTCATGGAGCTGGCTGCCGGTACACTGCCGGAAAACCTGCATCAGGAAGCACTTAAATCTCGCGGTGATGCTGCTATCGCTGCCCGTGAGAAAAAAAATAAAACGAATCAGGCTGGCTAATGAACCTCACACTTGTTTGCCAATAGCCCTGAGAAGCCGCAGAAATCATCCTGCGGCTTTTTTTTGCCTTCTGGCAGGGAAACGTACAGGGAAAAGAAAAAAACGCTCACAGTGCGTTATAGAGCGTTTTAGAGCCATCCGCCAATTT
>NZ_JBLVYK010000111.1:0-332 GCF_048284255.1 Enterobacter cloacae complex sp.6700776
TCAGATGTGTATAAGAGACAGTATTTCTTCAGGGCCACCAAATTGATGAATGACTGCAGCTTTCATGCTTTTATCTCCAACTTATCGTGAATTTTCGTTTTTTCTAAGATCGGTTACGATCTCCCCGCCAACTCCCCAGTTGTCGGTTTTGACTTCATCAATTACGACAAAAACAGACGACTTCGGTTTTCCAAGTACCTGATTGAGCAGGGTGGTCGCACCTTCAATTAAGCGTTTTTTTTGATCGTTGGTGACACCTTCATCTGTCACTTTGATATTGATATAGGGCATTTTATTGTTCTCTGTCGTGCCATCGACTGATTACAGAAGTT
>NZ_JBLVYK010000112.1:0-331 GCF_048284255.1 Enterobacter cloacae complex sp.6700776
GTGAGGGACAGGTAAGCCGTTTGCATCCATTTTGCGAACGGGGCTGTCGATCAATCCTAACAGTGGAATTTCTGTTTGACCTTCTTCGCTGATACTGCCGAGTAATTGCATTCCAAGGCAGATACCCAAAACGGGTTGGGTTAGTGCTTTAATTAACGGAATGAGTTCACGCTCAGCCAGTTTTTCCATGGCTGCGCTGGCGGTGCCAACACCCGGTAGAAAGACTCTGTCTGCTTGTAAAATAGTGTTTGTGTCGCGGCTCACAATTGGGTCATAACCTAGGCGCTTAACGGCATAGGCGACGGACGCTAAGTTTGCACAGCCGGTATCG
>NZ_JBLVYK010000113.1:0-331 GCF_048284255.1 Enterobacter cloacae complex sp.6700776
TCGTTGGCCTGTGCGTCGGCACCCGCCCGGACTGCGTTCCGCAGGCGGTCCTTGACCTGCTGAGTGAATACCATCAGCAAGGGTATGAGGTATGGCTGGAGCTGGGGCTGCAAACTGCTCATGACAAGACCCTGCATCGCATTAACCGTGGACACGATTTCGCCTGTTATCAGCGTACCGCGCGCCTGGCGCGAGAGCGGGGGCTGAAAGTCTGTGCGCATCTGATCGTCGGTCTGCCCGGAGAGAGCCAGGGGCATTGTCTGCAGACGCTGGAGCAGGTAGTGGACTGTCTCTCCTCCACATCTCACAGCCCACGAGAACGTATATTTTC
>NZ_JBLVYK010000114.1:0-330 GCF_048284255.1 Enterobacter cloacae complex sp.6700776
GTTTTAAGGTTGCCAGAGGGCCTCTGGTGGCCGGGTGGGTTTGTTGATTTGTTGGTACCAGAGTGTCCATCACCTATCCAGACACAAGCCCGGATACGGGGAAAGGGGAAAAAATCCCCCCAGGGGCGGAGGGTTTGGTTAGGTTAGGGGGAAAAACTGCTTAGAAGTCGTTACAGGCTGTTTTGAGGCATATCTAAGGCAACATAACGGCGATACAGGGCAACGGCTCCGTGATATGAACAGCCCATTTTGTCGGCTACTTGTTGCCATTTCAGCCCCTGGCTTCGTAGTTCGTAAGCCTTGCGACGGCGATCCATTGCTGTTTGTTCA
>NZ_JBLVYK010000115.1:0-329 GCF_048284255.1 Enterobacter cloacae complex sp.6700776
GGGCTAATCTATGCAGTTATAGCCTTTGGTGTTGTTGGTATTATTTGTCAGTTGTTAGCGCAGTTTAATGTATTACCGATATACCGTTAATTTTTCAAATTAAGATGCAGTAATCACTGCCAAAGGTACAGCGAGGGTTTGCTGTACCTTTTTTATGGAAAACTAATAACGAGCAAATACGGATTGGCTACCATCCTTTTTAAAACTCATCACTGAATAGGCTTGTTTAAATCCGCTTGGTTGCTCCATTCCTAAACTGCCTGCAGGCATGCCTCCGACAGCAATACCCGCAACGTCATCGGGGAGTGTATTGATTTTCGCTAAGCTAT
>NZ_JBLVYK010000116.1:0-328 GCF_048284255.1 Enterobacter cloacae complex sp.6700776
TGCATGTGCTGCGCCTGCTGGACCCCACCTTCGGCCGTCCCGGCCTGTTCAAGGGCGAACGCATCATCAGCGTGCTGCGCGAGCTGATCGGCGACTGCGCGATCGAAGACCTGCCGATCGCCTACACCGCCGTCGCCACGGACATGCACTCGCGCGAGGAGGTGTGGCTGCGTGAGGGCCAGATGTTCGACGCCATCCGCGCCTCCATCGCGACGCCGCTGGTGTTCACGCCCTTCAGGCACGGGCGCCGCACCCTGCTGGACGGCGCCCTGGTGAACCCGGTGCCGATCGGCCCGACGCTGGAGGCCGGCAACGACCTCACCGTCAT
>NZ_JBLVYK010000117.1:0-328 GCF_048284255.1 Enterobacter cloacae complex sp.6700776
ATTGTCAGTGGTGCGAGCTTTATCGCCAACTATTTTACAGACTCTGTCGGCGTATTATTAATGTATATGCCACGCATGCTGTTCTATACCGATGCAGTTGGCAAAGGTGGATTCCCTCAAGGTTGGACCGTGTTTTACTGGGCTTGGTGGGTTATCTACGCGATTCAAATGTGTATTTTCCTCGCACGTATTTCCAAAGGACGTACTGTTCGTGAACTGTGTTTAGGTATGGTTGCGGGCTTAACCGCAGGTACTACCTTAATTTGGACCATTCTCGGCAGTAACACACTCCAACTAATTGATAAAAATGTCATTAACGTTCCTAAGT
>NZ_JBLVYK010000118.1:0-327 GCF_048284255.1 Enterobacter cloacae complex sp.6700776
GCCTCATTCTGGGTTTTGACCAAATCTTCCACATACACCGTCATGCTGATGGCAAAGGGACATGCAACGGTGGATGCGGGGTCAAGCAAATTGCTAAGATTATCCCCCGCTTGCCACAAGGCAAACTGGGTCGGGTTTTTCTCCAGCATGTAGTTTAAAATGCGCGTTTTACTCTTTTGCCCTCGCGCGGTCGATAGTGTCTGATGAATGGCATCGGGTCGAATTTCCAACGTCAGAGAGCGGTCTGCACATTGCTCATTCAAGGATTCGTAAGGGTCAACCTCGGCACTCGGCAAGGCAATCTGGTCATGCTTAAAGTTACTGAGT
>NZ_JBLVYK010000119.1:0-326 GCF_048284255.1 Enterobacter cloacae complex sp.6700776
ATTCCTGGCTCTTTCAACCAGTCTTCCAAGAGGAGGGAGAATAGCCAAAACACTAACAGAGCTTAAGCTTCCTGACATTAAAGTGGCTAACAATAAGCTGCTTATTGATGTATCAGTAAGCATGCCGGCAGCCATTGCGCTTGATATAATACTACCCCATATGAGCAAGAGTATTTTCACGGAAAAGCTAGCAGCCAATTTCGGCCTCGCGGCCGGCCCGCTTCTCAATTGAGCATATAATTTTTCCGCAGCCAAAACCTGCTCAGGTTCAGGCTTGGTCCTTACAGACTGGTATTCAACAATCGAACCATTCTTAGCTATTGGCG
>NZ_JBLVYK010000011.1:0-122209 GCF_048284255.1 Enterobacter cloacae complex sp.6700776
CAGCCGGACCAGGGCATCGCTGACAGCCCTCAGTCATTTAGAAAGCAACTTTATTGCTTCTGCATAAAAAAATTACTGGGGATCCCTCAGCCCCGTGGGAGAGGGTTGGGTGAGGGCATCAGCCCGCACTAAATCTACTTCTCCTCCACCGCCGGCACATCCGGCCACGCGTGGACCACGGCTTTAATCAGCGTCGCCAGCGGAATGGCGAAGAACACGCCCCAGAATCCCCATAGCCCGCCGAAAATCACCACTGACAGGATAATCACCAACGGATGCAGGTTAACTGCTTCTGAGAACAGCACCGGTACCAGCAGGTTCCCGTCCAGTCCCTGAATAATCAGGTATACGGCGAAACAGCTCCAGAACTCCGTACCCAGACCAAACTGGAACAGCGCCACACCGACTACCGGAATGGTCACCACAAACGCGCCGATATACGGGATCAGAACCGAGAATCCGACCAGCACCGCCAGCAGCAGCGAGTAGTTCAGCCCAAAAATCACGAAGCCAATCCAGGTCGCCACGCCCACCACAATCATCTCAAGCACTTTGCCGCGAATGTAGTTGGTGATCTGCTGGTTCATCTCCTGCCAGACCTGTCCTGCGAGACCGCGATTGCGCGGCAGCACGCGGCGCACCGCATTCAGCATCTGCTCTTTATCTTTGACCAGGAAAAACACCATTAACGGCACGAGAACAAGGTAAACCGCCAGCGTCAGCAACCCCACCAGCGAGGCCAGAGAGTATTTCACCACCGAGTCACCCATGGTCATGATGCGGGCGCGCATGTTTTCGGCCATCGCATCGATGATCCCGGCGTCCATCAGCGCAGGATAGCGGCGCGGCAGCGTGGCGGCAAAATCAGACAGTTTATTCAGCATGCCGGGCATGTCGCGGATCAGGTAGATCCCCTGTTGCCAGGCGATGGGCATCACCACGAAGGACATCAGCAGCAGAATGCCGACAAACAGCACCAGGACAATGCTGGTCGCCCAGCGTCGGGAACAGCCGATATGTTCCAGACGCGCGGTGGGCCACTCCAGCAGATACGCCAGCACAATTGCCACCAGAAGCGGTGCCAACAGGCCACTAAAGAAGAACAGGATACCGAATCCGGCAACCAGAATGACCAGCAAAGCAATGGCTTCCGGATCGCTAAACCGACGCCGATACCACTGCATTAACATTTCGAGCATACAACCCTTCCCTGAATCGAATGGCGGGAGTGAGACGGTGAATTGTATCTAACTGTCACAAAAAAGACTTTCCTTTTTGTTTCACTGTCAGGTTTCGCAAAACCCTGATGAATGGGATTTTCTTCATCTCTTAACACGGCTACACTCGCAGAGCAGCGGAGATGAACGTTATGCGGGTTCATCGGTCAAATTAGCACATCCAACATACAGGACAGTGGTTATGTTCAGGCAGTTGAGAAAAACACTGGTTGCGACACTGATTGCCACCGTGACGGTGGGTCAGGTGTTGCCCGCTTTCGCTGACTCGTCCGATTCATTGCCGGACATGGGCACCACGGCAGGAAGCACGCTCTCCATCGGGCAGGAGATGCAGATGGGTGATTATTACGTACGCCAGCTGCGCGGCAGTGCTCCGCTGATTAACGACCCTTTGCTGGTGCAGTACATCAACGGTCTGGGGATGCGACTGGTGGCGCACGCAGACTCGGTAAAAACGCCCTTCCACTTCTATTTAATCAATAACGACGAAATCAACGCCTTCGCCTTCTTTGGCGGGAACGTGGTGCTGCATTCGGCGTTGTTCCGTTATTCCGATAACGAAAGCCAGCTGGCGTCCGTCATGGCGCACGAAATTTCGCACGTCACCCAGCGCCATCTGGCGCGTGCGATGGAAGATCAGAAGCGTAACGCCCCCCTGACCTGGGTGGGCGCGCTGGGCTCTATTCTGCTGGCGATGGCCAGCCCGCAGGCCGGGATGGCGGCGCTTACCGGGACGCTGGCGGGAACGCGTCAGGGGATGATCAGCTTTACCCAGCAGAACGAGCAGGAAGCAGACCGCATCGGCATTCAGGTTTTACAGCGTTCCGGCTTTGACCCGCAGGCCATGCCGAGCTTTCTGGAAAAACTGCTCGACCAGGCACGCTACTCGTCGCGCCCGCCTGAAATTCTGTTGACCCACCCGCTGCCGGAAAGTCGTCTCTCGGATGCGCGTAACCGTGCTAACCAGATGCGTCCGGTCGTGGTGCAGTCCTCGCAGGATTTCTACATGGCCAAAGTGAGAACGCTTGGCATGTACAACTCCGGACGTAATCAGCTCACCAGCGATCTGCTGGACGCGCTGGCGAAAGGCAACGTGCGCGAGAAGAACGCCGCGCAGTATGGCCAGGCACTCCAGGCGATGGAGGCCAGCAAGTACGATGAAGCGCGTAAAGCGCTACAGCCGCTGCTGGCGTCGGCGCCTGACAATCCGTGGTATCTCGACCTCGCAACCGATATCGATTTAGGACAGAAAAAAGCGACCGATGCGATCAACCGTCTGAAAGGGGCGAAAGACATTCGCAACAATCCGGTATTGCAACTTAACCTGGCGAACGCCTACTTACAGGGTGGCCAGCCCGGCGAGGCGGTGACCATTCTGAACCGCTATACCTTTAACAATAAAGATGACCAGAACGGCTGGGAGCTGCTCGCCCAGGCCCAGGGGCAACTGGGTAATCGCGATCAGGAGCTGGCCGCGCGTGCGGAAGGTCTGGCGCTGGCGGGACGCCTCGATCAGGCCATTTCCCTGCTAAGCAGCGCCAGCTCACAGGTGAAGCTCGGCAGCCTGCAACAGGCCCGCTACGATGCGCGAATCGACCAGCTGCGTGGCCTGCAACAACGTTTTAAGCCGTACGAGAAGATGTAATAAAGGAGAAGTCATGACAGACGCGGTAAAAATTTACCATAACCCTCGCTGCTCCAAGAGCCGCGAGACTCTGAATCTGCTGAAGTCTAACGACATCGATCCGGAAGTGGTGTTGTATCTGGAGACGCCCCCGGACGCGCAGACCATCCGCCAGTTGCTGAAGATGCTGAACATGGGCAGCGCACGCGAGCTGATGCGTCAGAAAGAAGATCTGTATAAATCGCTCAATCTGAACGATACCAGTCTCACTGAAGATCGGCTGATTCAGGCGATGGTCGACAATCCTAAGCTGATTGAGCGCCCGATTGTCGTGGCGAACGGCAAGGCGCGTATCGGCCGTCCGCCGGAAGACGTACTCGGGATCGTCTAATCGTTACGCCGCAGCGCTTCCAGAAACGCCTGCGGCGTACTCTCCCCCAGCTTTTTCTGCGCTTTTCCCCGGTTGAAAAATTCACACAGCTGGATCAACAGCTCTCCCGCCGGTTCACTATTCACGCGCGGAATGATCTCACGTAACGGCACGGCGACCTGAAGGGCAAGATAATACTGTGAATGCACTTTTACGATGACGTTATGCTCCGGCAAGTTCACTTCTAGCCCAAAAGTCTCAATAGATTGAATATCAGCCGGACAGGCAGCCAGCACCTCGTTCGTCCAGCGGGTCAGCAACTGCGGCGAGACACCGGCATAAAGCCGGGCGTAGCACCAGCCGCTGACGGGTTCACGCGCCCAGAGCAGGTGTTGCTCCCCACCGTCGTCCATATGCAGCGATAGCGGCTGATGATGCAGAAGTAGCTTCTGCGGCATGATACCGGCCTTCAGCGCCTTTTTGCCCTGCAACGACGCCCCCTTTTGTCTTACCGAAGCCGGTTTGAGGTAGCGGTTCAGGGTCGCGCGGGAAACGGCGATCCCGAGTCCGTCATTCACCAGCAGCAGCAGTTCATCCAGCGGTGCCCCAGTGATATCCCGCAGGGCATTTATCAGTGCCGCCTGCTCTTGTCTCAATGCTTTGTGTATCACTTTTGGCGTTGTGTGGTTATCCGAAACCTGGTCGCGGTTGCGCCAGCGCCTGACGGTGGTGACCGAGATCCCCAGTTCAACAGCTAGCTCTCTGTCGCTTTTATCTGACTGCTGAAGATAGCGACGGATACGCGGTGTGGTGGTGGCGTTAGCATGCAGTTTGATTTCCATCGCGTCTCTCTCCGCAACTAATCTTATGAGATTTATAGTAGAACAGCGAATGCTTTGTGACCGATTTCACCTTTCGCTCGCCGCGCTTCACTGATAATCCACAGACATAACATAAACAACACCTCTCAATCTTGTACGGAGTTCACAATGAACAATGTTCTGGGATTTCTTGAAGCAAAACTGATGCCGCTGGCGGCGAAAACGGCCCAGCAGCGTCATCTTGGGGCCATTCGTGGGGCCTACGTTTCATTCATGCCGTTTATCATCGTCGGCTCCATCCTGCTGGTGATCTCCTCCTTCCCGAATCAGGCCTATCAGCAGTTTATGTCTCAGGCCTTTGGTGAGAGCTGGAGTGCGATTATAGAGATTCCATTCAACGCGGTATTCTCAACCATGTCGCTGTTTATCAGCTTCCTGGTGGCCTACCGCCTGGCTGAGCACTATGGCGAGGACCGCATCTCCTGCGGCATCCTGGCGCTGGTCGCCTTCCTGATCCTGACGCCCTTTATCAAAGTGGCGGAAAACGGCGGCATTACCGTGATGCCGGTGGAGTGGATTGGCAGCAAAGGGTTGTTTGTGGCGATGATCGGTTCCCTGCTGTGGACGGAACTGTTCTGCTGGCTGAAGCGCAAAAAGCTGGTCATCAAAATGCCGGACGGCGTACCTCCGGCGGTGCAGGAGTCGTTCGCGGCGCTGATCCCGGCCCTGCTGGTGATGATTCTGGTGCTTATTATCCGCATCATCTTCGAAAACACCCACTACCACACCATCCACCAGTTTATTTATGAAGTGGTTGCCACCCCGGTGCGCCACTACGGCACCTCTTATTTCGGTGCGTTGATGACCGTATTCAGTATCACCATTCTGTGGTCAGTGGGCATTAACTCCGGTTCGATGATCAACGGCATTATTCGCCCGCTGTGGATGGAAAACCAGACCGACAACATCGCCGCGATCCAGGCGGGAACGACGCCGCCGCACATCATCACCGAACAGTTTTTTGACATGATCTGGATGGGCGGCGCGGGCGCCACGCTGTCGCTGGTGATAGCGATGCTGATTTTCGCCCGCAGCAAAAACATGCGAGAGGTGGCGCGCCTCGGTGCGGGTGCCTCGGTGTTTAACATCAACGAACCGATCCTGTTTGGCCTGCCGGTGATCATGAACCCGATCATGCTCATCCCGTTTAATCTGGTGCCGCTGGTGCTGGTCACCGTGCAGTATACGGCGATGAAAATTGGCGCGGTCGCCGTCACCACCGGGGTGTTTATTCCCTGGACCCTGCCGCCGGTTATCAGCGGCTTTATCGTCACCGGGCACCTGAGCGGCAGCGTGATGCAGCTGATCAACCTGCTGATTGGCGCCATGCTGTACCTGCCTTTCATGCGTATCGTGGATAAACAGTACCGCGCCGCGGAGCTGACTACCGCTACGCAACCCGACACCACCCTTGCAAAACAGGAGTAAAGCATGTGGGGAATTATCGCAACCTGGCGAATGGCACTTGAAGGGGTAACGGAATCCGCGTCTGCCCTGGCGGCGGGAAAACCGGTCGCTTCGGCGGTGGTCGATGCCGTCGCTGCCGTGGAAGACTTTCCGCTGTATAAATCCGTCGGCTACGGTGGCCTGCCGACCGAAAACGGCGAGGTGGAGCTGGACGCGGCCTATATGGACGGCGACACGCTGGCGTTCGGCGCCGTGGGGAATCTGGTGGATATCGCCAACCCGGTGCGCGTGGCGCACGCGCTCAGCCGTCAACGCTATAACAGCCTGCTGGTCGGCCAGGGCGCGCGCGAATGGGCGCTGAGCCAGGGCTTTGCCGACAAAACTATGCTCACGGATCGCGCCATGCAGCACTACCGCAAGCGCTGCCGCGAAACGCTGGATAAGGGGTTAAGCCCCTACGACGGACATGACACCGTCGGCATCATTGGCCTTGATAAACAGGGTTCGATGAGCGTCGCCACCTCCACCAGTGGCCTGTTTATGAAAAAACGTGGTCGCCTCGGTGACTCACCCATCATCGGCTCCGGCTTTTACTGCGACAGCGAAACCGGCGCGGCCACCGCCACAGGCGTCGGTGAAGACCTGATGAAGGGCTGTACCAGCTACGAAATCGTTCGCCGGATGGCGCAAGGGATGACGCCGCAGCAGGCGGCGGATTCAGTCGTATTCGAACTGGAAGACAAGCTGATGTCGCGCTTCGGTCGCGCGGGCGATCTCTCCGTGGTGTGCATGAACAACCAGGGCGAATTTGGCGCCGCGACTAACATAAAAACCTTCTCGTTCGTGGTGGCGACGGCTCGCCAGCCCCTCACCGTTTTTCGTACTGAACGCCTGCGGGAGAAAACGCACTATCACGCGGTAGATGAGGAGTGGATGCAGGCCTATGCCGCACGGATCCGCGCGCCGATTGAGGAATCATGATGATCACTTACCAGTTTATCAACGCGCTTTCAGACGCGAAGCCGAACAGCCATTTGATTGCGCGCGCTGACAGTTCCCTGTTACCGGAAAGCGCTCTTGTCGCTGAAATGCGCCAGCAGAGCACCGTCGCGGACGCTCGCTTTGGCTGCGCGCCGTTTGCGCGCATTACTCTGTTGCCGGACGCGCTATGGCATGACGCCCTGACCGAAGGGTTGCTCACCGCCCTGCGACCGCTGCTTACCGCCCCCGCCAGCGCCGAACTCGTGCTGGACGTGACGGATATCGACGATGTGGTGCTGGCGCAGGTGCTGCGTTTTCTCTTTAATCAGGCGCACAGACTCAGTGACCTGAAGCTGAAGAAGACGGACGAAGCGGTGCGTCTTACCTGCATCACTGCCCTCTGCCTGCCGGAACAGCAGGCGAAGCTGGAGACGACCTTCCGCCAGCAGCAGGCCATTGCGCTCGGCATGATCGCGGCGCGACGTCTGGCGGATATGCCGTCCGACCGCTGCACGCCGCAGTTTGTGGTGGAAGAGGCGCAAAAACTGTGTGCCGCCAGCCCTGCCCTGCGCTGCGAGGTGCTGAACGAAAAAGATATTGCTGAGCAGGGTCTTGGACTGCTGCACGCCGTTGGCAAAGGGGCGACCTGCCCGCCGCGTCTGCTGGCTATTCATTATGATGGTGCCAACGACGGCCCGATACGCTGCTACGTGGGAAAAGGCATTACCTTTGACACCGGCGGCCTGTGGCTGAAGGAAGGCGCGGGCATGTACACCATGAAATATGACATGTGCGGCGCGGCCAACGTACTGGGGCTGATGCTGACCGTTGCGGAGCTGAAATTACCCGTGCGCATCATGGGCGTGCTGGCGCTGGCGGAAAACGCCATCGGCCCCGACGCCATGCAGCCCGGCACGGTGGCAACAGCCTGTAACGGCACCACCGTTGAAATCAATAATACCGATGCCGAGGGCCGGCTGGTGCTGGCTGACGCCATTGCCTGGGCCAGCCAGCGGTACCCGCAGGCCCGCTACATCATTGATATGGCGACTTTAACGGGCGCAGTGGTGAAAGCGCTGGGGTATGAGCTGAGCGGGCTGATGACCCAGGATGAACCGCTGCGCGCCGCGTTGACGCAGGCAGGAAAACGGAGCGGTGACGAGGTGTGGTCTCTGCCGCTGGACGCACGGCTGAAAAAGCAGACCGACAGCGCGATTGCCGATCTGTGCAATACGCCGACTAACAATGCGGCGATAAGCGCCTCGGCGGCGTGGCTGCTGCATCACTTCTGTCCGCCGGCGATCCCATGGGCACATCTGGATATCAGCGGGACGGCGCTGTGGCGTGAGAACGGCAGAAGCGTGGCGTCGGGAAGACCGATTCCGCTGCTGGTTGAGCACCTGATGGGGGATCTTTAGCCCGGTGGCGCTGCGCTTACCGGGCCTACGGGTGCCATATGTAGGCCGGGTAAGGCGCAGCCGCCACCCGGCATAACTACAGCTTAAGAATATCTTTCACAAACGGAATGGTCAGCTTGCGCTGGGCGGTGATGGAGGCGCGATCGAGCTGATCGAGCGTATCAAAGAGCGTGCGCATCTCCCGATCCAGACGCTTGAGCAGGAAGCGCCCTACGTCTTCCGGCAGTTCAAATCCGCGCAGTCTGGCGCGCAACTGAAGTGCCTGGAGTTTGTCTTCATCCGACAGCGGTTGCAGCTTGTAGATTTGCCCCCAGTCCAGACGAGACGCCAGATCCGGCAGCCCCAGATTGAGCTGACGCGGCGGACGATCGCCGGTGATCAGCAGCCGGGTTTTGCCCGACTCCAGAATGCGGTTGTAGAGGTTAAAGATCGCCATTTCCCACGGCTCGTCTCCCGCCACGCATTCAATATTATCGATGCAGACCAGGGAGAGATGTTCCATGCCCTCCAGCACTTCAGGCACAAACCAGGTGCGTTTATCCAGCGGCACATAGCCTACCGCGTCACCGCGCGCCGAAAGTTCCGCACAGGCGGCATGCAGTAGGTGGCTGCGTCCCGCGCCTTCGCGTGACCAGATATAGATGTATCCGCTGTGTTCCTGGCGCAGCACGTTTTGCAGTGCAGCCAGTAAAGAGGGGTTATCACCCGGCCAGAAACTCGCGAAAGTTTCGTCGTCAGGGAGATAAAGTGGCAGAGAGAGCTGTGCCGGTCCGTTCAGAAATACCTCAACCAGAGATCTTACATAAAATCGGAATGGAGTTTAACACGGAACCAGCAAGGAGAGAACCGGGCGGATCGTCCGCCCGGTTAAAGGATCAATGTGGTGCTTTTTGGCTATCGTCAGCGTCCAGGATTTCTTCTTCCGGACGAATGACCGAGATCAGCTTGAAAATCAGGCTCAGGCCCACGCCGACGATGGTCGCCAGCGCCATACCCTTCAGCTCTGCCGCGCCGATGTGCACCTTCGCGCCGCTCACGCCGATGATCAGGATAACGGAGGTCAGGATCAGGTTCTGCGCCTTGCTGTAATCCACTTTGGATTCAATCAGCACGCGAATACCGGACGCACCGATCACCCCGTAAAGCAGCAGGGAAACGCCGCCCATCACCGGAACCGGGATAATCTGGATCGCCGCCGCCAGTTTGCCGACGCAGGAGAGCAGAATAGCGATGATCGCCGCGCCGCCGATAACCCAGGTGCTGTAGACGCGGGTGATCGCCATTACGCCGATGTTCTCCCCGTAAGTGGTGTTAGGCGTGGAGCCGAAGAAACCGGAGATGATGGTGGAGAAACCGTTGGCAAACATGGAGCGATGCAGGCCCGGGTCGCGGATCAGGTCACGCTTCACGATGTTCGCCGTCACCACCAGGTGGCCAACGTGCTCAGCAATCACCACCAGTGCAGCAGGCAGAATGGTGAAGATAGCAAACCATTCGAAGCGTGGGGTGTAGAAGGTCGGCAGCGCGAACCAGTGTGCCTCGGCAATCGGTGTGGTATCCACAACGCCCATCACGAAGGAGAGCGCGTAACCCGCCAGCACGCCGATCAGGATCGGGATAATCGCCATAAAGCCGCGGAACAGGACGGAACCGAAAACCGTCACGCCCAGCGTCACCAGCGAAATAATAATGGTTTTAGAATCCGGTGACTGACCGTCCGCAGGCAGCAGCCCAGCCATGTTCGCCGCGACACCCGCCAGTTCCAGGCCGATGACGGCAACGATTGCCCCCATTGCCGCAGGCGGGAACATCACGTCCAGCCAGCCGGTACCCGCTTTCTTCACGATGAAGGAGACCAGGCAGAACAGCACGCCGCACATGATAAAGCCGCCCAGCGCGACCTCGTAACCCAGCGGCAGCAACAGCAGTACCGGGGAGATAAACGCGAAGCTCGACCCGAGATAGGCCGGGATTTTGCCTTTACAGATGAAGAGGTAAAGCAGCGTACCGATGCCGTTAAACAGCAGCACGGTAGCCGGGTTAATGTGAAACAGGATTGGCACCAGCACGGTTGCGCCAAACATGGCGAACAGGTGCTGCAAACTAAGCGGGATTGTCTGTAAAAGCGGCGGTCTTTCACTCACCCCGATAGCACGGCGCGTCATAGTGTTTTCCTCTGAGTGTCATTGTTGGTTTTTATTCAAAAAAAAGCCGACTATCAAAGTCGGCTTCTTTATCGTTATTCGATTATTTAGTCCCAAAAATCTTATCGCCGGCATCGCCGAGCCCCGGGATAATGTACCCGTGCTCGTTCAGTCCCTGGTCGACAGACGCGGTATAGAGTTCAACGTCCGGGTGCGCTTTTTCCAGCGCCGCGATACCTTCCGGCGCCGCGACCAGCACCAGCACTTTGATGCTGCTGCAGCCTGCTTGTTTCAGCAGGTCAATGGTGGCGATCATCGAACCACCGGTCGCCAGCATCGGGTCAACTACCAGCGCCATACGCTCATCAATGTTAGAGACCAGCTTCTGGAAGTATGGGACCGGCTCAAGCGTCTCTTCGTTACGGTAGATACCTACCACGCTGATACGCGCGCTTGGGACGTGCTCCAGCACGCCTTCCATCATGCCCAGACCCGCACGCAGGATTGGCACCACGGTAATTTTTTTACCTTTGATCTGCTCAACCTGTACCGGGCCGTTCCAGCCTTCGATGGTCACTTTTTCCGTTTCCAGATCAGAGGTCGCTTCGTAGGTCAGCAGGCTACCCACTTCAGAAGCCAGTTCGCGAAAACGCTTCGTGCTGATGTCATGCTCACGCATCAGGCCCAACTTGTGTTTAACGAGTGGGTGTTTCACTTCCACAATCTTCATTCTCTTTCTCCTCTGAGGTGGCATCCGCAAAAAAATCGCGGGATTATACCGCTTTTTTCGGATTGCGCCATACCCATGTTGCTTGATGTACATCAATCAAAAACAAAAAAGCCGGAGGCTGGGCTCCGGTTTGGGTGCGGGGTCTTGCCCGGTGGCGCTGCGCTTACGCGGGCCTACGTGTAGTGTAGGTCGGGTAAGCGTTAGCGCCACCCGACAATTACAGGTTATCGCCGTTGCTCGCAATCACCTGCTTATACCAGTCGAAAGATTTCTTCTTGCTGCGGTTCAGCGTGCCGTTACCTTCGTTATCTTTATCGACAAAGATAAAGCCGTAGCGTTTCTTCATCTCGCCAGTGCCGGCAGAGACCAGGTCGATACAGCCCCACGGGGTATAGCCCATCAGATCTACGCCGTCTTCCACCACCGCTTTTTTCATCTCGCGGATGTGGGCGGAAAGGTAGTCGATGCGGTACTGGTCGTTCACCGTGCCGTCGCTCTCCTGCACGTCGATCGCGCCAAAGCCGTTTTCCACAATAAACAGCGGCAGCTGATAGTGATCCCAGAACCAGTTCAGAGAGTAGCGCAGCCCGACAGGATCGATCTGCCAGCCCCAGTCCGATTTCTGCACGTACGGGTTAGAAACCAGGCTCTTGCTCTCGTCATAATCCAGCGTCGGATTATCCGCCGTCGCTTTGGTGGCGAACGACATGTAGTAGCTGAACCCGATGTAATCCACGCAGCCCTGCGTCAGCGCCACTTTATCTTCTTCGGTGATATCCAGCGCGAAGCCGCGACGTTCAAAGTAGTTGAACAGATGCTGCGGATACTTGCCGCGCACGTGAACGTCGGTAAACCAGTAGCGGCGATGCATGGCGTTCATCGCCATCATCATGTCGTCCGGGGCACAGGTCAGCGGATAGATGGGGCACATGGCAATCATGCAGCCGATATGCAGTGACGGGTTGATATCACGCCCCGCTTTCACCGCCAGGGCGCTGGCCACCAGCTCATAGTGCGCCGCCTGGAACATCACCGGCTCGCGATCTTCTCCCGGCGCATATTTCAGCCCGGAGTTGGTAAACGGCGCAAAGTCTTCATGAAAGTTGGCCTGGTTATTGATCTCGTTAAAGGTCATCCAGTACTTCACTTTATGCTGATAGCGCTCAAAAACGACCTTCGCGAAGCGGACAAAGAAGTCGATCAGCTTACGGTTACGCCAGCCGCCGTATTCCGTTACGAGGTGGAAAGGCATCTCGAAGTGGGAAAGCGTGATCACCGGCTCGATGCCGTGCTTCAGGCACTCGTCGAAAAGATCGTCATAGAATTTGAGTCCCGCTTCGTTCGGCTCCAGCTCGTCGCCTTTCGGGAAGATACGCGTCCAGGCGATGGAGGTGCGGAAGCATTTGAACCCCATTTCGGCAAAGAGTTTGATGTCTTCTTTATAGCGGTGATAGAAGTCGATGGCTTCGTGGTTTGGGTAATTTTTCCCCTCCAGCACGCCGTTGGTGATTTCACGCGGTACCCCGTGGGCGCCTGCCGTCATGACATCGGCAACGCTCACGCCCTTGCCGCCCTCTTTCCAGCCGCCTTCAAGCTGGTGCGCCGCAACGGCCCCACCCCACAGAAAACCTGCTTTAAATCCTGACATTCGCTTTCCCTCATTCTGCGTTATTGTCTGCAAAAACAGTTACAGAAACCGGTTTCATTTTGATGATGTGCAAAGGGGATAGCCGTTGCAAGCAGATCGCCGAAACCGGTTTCATTTTCGTGAACGGAGTCAAGTTTGTTGCCCTGGACAGTCCGCACAGAAAAAAAGATCCCCGCGCCGAGAATAGGCTCGCAAACGTTTGCCTGGACTGTTAGAATTGCGCCGATTTTTCTTACTAGCTATGCAATCGCGTGGGGATTTAAGCCGTGACCAACAAAACTTCTCTCAGCTACAAAGATGCCGGTGTTGATATTGACGCAGGTAATGCGCTGGTTGACCGAATCAAAGGTGTGGTGAAAAAAACCCGCCGCCCGGAAGTGATGGGTGGCCTGGGTGGATTCGGCGCACTGTGCGCGCTGCCGCAAAAATATCGTGAACCTGTGCTGGTCTCGGGTACGGATGGTGTCGGTACAAAACTGCGCCTGGCGATGGATCTTAAGCGTCACGATACGATTGGTATTGATCTGGTGGCGATGTGCGTCAACGACCTGGTGGTACAGGGCGCTGAGCCGCTGTTCTTCCTGGATTACTACGCGACCGGCAAGCTGGATGTGGATACCGCAGCCAGCGTCATTAACGGTATCGCCGAAGGCTGTCTGCAATCCGGCTGTGCGCTGGTCGGCGGTGAAACCGCTGAAATGCCAGGCATGTATCACGGTGAAGATTATGACGTCGCAGGCTTCTGCGTCGGCGTGGTAGAAAAATCAGAAATTATCGACGGCAGCAAAGTGGCTGACGGCGATGTGCTGGTTGCGCTGGCCTCCAGCGGTCCGCACTCCAACGGCTACTCTCTGGTGCGTAAGATCCTCGAAGTGAGCGGTTGCGACCCGCTGACCACCGAGCTGGACGGCAAACCGCTGGCCGATCACCTGCTGGCCCCGACCCGCATCTACGTGAAAAACGTGCTGGAGCTGATTGAGAACGTTGACGTGCACGCCATCGCTCACCTTACCGGCGGCGGCTTCTGGGAAAACATTCCGCGCGTGCTGCCGGACAATACCCAGGCGGTGATCGACGCCTCCTCATGGCAGTGGCCGTCCGTCTTCAACTGGCTGCAAACCGCAGGCAACGTGAGCGAGCATGAAATGTACCGCACCTTTAACTGCGGCGTGGGCATGGTTATCGCCCTGCCAGCCAGCGAAGCGGATAAAGCGGTTAAGCTGCTG
Organism: Enterobacter cloacae complex sp.6700776; assembly: GCF_048284255.1. Lineage (NCBI taxonomy): Bacteria > Pseudomonadati > Pseudomonadota > Gammaproteobacteria > Enterobacterales > Enterobacteriaceae > Enterobacter > Enterobacter cloacae complex sp.6700776. The sequence continues at coordinate 13,668 of NZ_JBLVYK010000011.1, forward strand.
ACAGAAAAAGGTGAAAACGCGTGGAAAATCGGTACGATTAAAGCTTCCGATTCCGAACAGCGTGTGGTCATTGAATGAAAAACATCGTGGTGCTCATTTCCGGCAACGGAAGCAATTTGCAGGCAATCATAGACGCCTGCAAACAGAAGAAAATCAATGGCACCATTCGGGCAGTATTCAGCAACAAGGCCGATGCGTTCGGCCTTGAGCGCGCGCGGGAAGCGAACATTCCTGCGCACGCGCTGGAAGCCAGCCAGTTCGCCGGGCGTGAAGCCTTTGACCGTGAGCTGGTGCAGGAGATTGACGCCTACGCGCCTGACGTGGTGGTGCTGGCGGGCTACATGCGTATCCTGAGCCCGGCCTTCGTCGCGCATTACAACGGACGTTTGCTGAATATCCACCCTTCTCTTCTGCCGAAATATCCTGGCCTGCATACCCATCGTCAGGTGCTGGAGAACGGCGATGAGGAGCATGGGACCTCCGTGCATTTCGTTACCGACGAGCTGGACGGCGGTCCGGTCATTTTGCAGGCAAAAGTACCGGTCTTTGACGGTGACAACGAAGACGACGTGACCGAACGTGTACAGGCTCAGGAACATGCCATTTATCCGCTGGTGGTAAGCTGGTTTGTTGACGGCCGTCTTGAGATGCGCGACGGTGCCGCCTGGCTGGACGGCGTGAAGTTGCCCCCGCAGGGTCATGCGGCTGAAGAGTAGTTTGTTCTGTCGGGTGGCGCTGCGCTTACCCGACCTACATATTGCATTACCCGATATTCCCTTCTCCAACCCCCTAAAATCCCCAACAAAAAAAATAACTGTCATACTTTTCTGGCACTGTTGGACATATCGTGGAAATGCTCGCCATAATAAGGACGAGACGGATTTACCACGTCCTGTGATTGAACTGGAGTGTGAGCTGTAATGGGTCAGGAAAAGTTATATATCGAGAAAGAGCTAAGCTGGTTAGCATTCAACGAACGTGTACTTCAGGAAGCGGCCGATAAAAGCAACCCGCTGATTGAGCGTATGCGTTTTTTAGGCATCTATTCCAACAATCTGGATGAGTTCTACAAGGTTCGCTTCGCCGAACTGAAACGCCGAATCATCATCAGCGAAGAACAGGGCTTAAACTCCCACTCGCGGCATCTGCTTGGAAAAATCCAGTCTCGCGTCATGAAAGCCGATCAGGAATTTGATGGCCTCTATAACGAGCTGCTGCTGGAAATGGCACGCAACCAAATCTTCCTGATCAACGAACGCCAGCTCTCCGCGAATCAGCAAAACTGGCTGCGCCACTATTTCAAACACTATCTGCGCCAGCATATCACCCCGATTCTGATCAACCGTGAAACCGATCTGGTGCAGTTCCTGAAAGATGATTACACCTATCTGGCGGTAGAAATCATTCGTGGTGAGACCATTAACTACGCGCTGCTGGAAATACCGTCTGATAAAGTCCCGCGCTTTGTAAATCTGCCGCCGGAAACCCCGCGCCGACGTAAGCCGATGATCCTGCTGGATAACATTCTGCGCTACTGTCTGGACGATATCTTCAAAGGTTTCTTCGATTACGACGCGCTCAACGCCTACTCGATGAAGATGACCCGTGACGCCGAGTACGATCTGGTGCATGAGATGGAGGCCAGCCTGATGGAGCTGATGTCTTCCAGCCTCAAGCAGCGCCTGACGGCAGAGCCGGTGCGTTTTGTCTATCAGCGCGATATGCCGGACGCGATGGTGGAGATGCTGCGCGATAAGCTGACCATCTCCCGCTACGACTCCATAATCCCCGGTGGGCGTTACCACAACTTTAAAGATTTCATTGGCTTCCCGAACGTCGGCAAAGCCAATCTGGTAAACAAACCGTTGCCGCGCCTGCGCCATATCTGGTTCGATAAATTCCGCAACGGGTTCGATGCCATCCGCGAGCGGGATGTGCTGCTCTACTATCCGTATCACACCTTTGAACACGTGCTGGAATTGCTGCGTCAGGCCTCGTTCGATCCGAACGTACTGGCGATTAAAATCAACATTTATCGCGTGGCGAAAGATTCCCGCATCATCGATGCGATGATCCACGCAGCGCACAACGGCAAGAAAGTGACCGTGGTGGTTGAGCTCCAGGCTCGCTTCGACGAAGAGGCCAACATCCACTGGGCGCGCCGACTGACGGAAGCGGGCGTGCACGTCATCTTCTCCGCGCCGGGGCTGAAAATTCACGCCAAGTTGTTCCTGATCTCCCGTAAAGAGGGCGACGACGTGGTGCGCTACGCCCATATCGGTACCGGGAACTTTAACGAGAAAACCGCGCGTATTTACACCGACTATTCGCTGCTGACTGCCGATGCCCGCATCACCAACGAAGTGCGTCGGGTGTTCAACTTCATTGAGAACCCGTACCGCCCGGTGAGCTTCGATTATCTGCTGGTGTCACCGCAGAACTCACGGCGCCTGCTGTACGATATGATCGACAAAGAGATTGCCAATGCGCAGAACGGCTTGTCGTCCGGCATCACGCTGAAGCTCAACAATCTGGTGGACAAAGGCCTGGTGGATCGCCTGTATGCGGCCTCCAGCTCCGGCGTTCCGGTAAATCTGCTCATTCGCGGCATGTGCTCGCTCATTCCGGAACTGGAAGGCATCAGCGACAACATCCGCGTGATCAGCATTGTGGATCGCTATCTTGAACACGATCGCGTCTATATTTTCGATAACGCCGGTGATAAGCGCGTATACCTCTCGTCCGCCGACTGGATGACGCGTAACATTGATTACCGTATTGAAGTGGCGGCACCGCTGCTGGATCCTCGCCTGAAGCAGCGTATCCTGGACATTATCGAGATCCTGTTCAGCGATACGGTGAAAGCACGTTATATCGACAAAGAACTCAGTAATCGCTATGTACCGCGCGGCAATCGCCGTAAAGTGCGGTCGCAGCTGGCGATTTACGATTACATCAAATCACTTGAGCAACCCGATTAACCTATGCCAATAAACGATAATACCCCACGCCCGCAGGAGTTCGCTGCGGTCGATCTTGGCTCAAACAGTTTCCATATGGTCATCGCCCGCGAGGTGGATGGCGCGATGCAGATCATCGGTCGTCTGAAGCAGCGCGTGCATCTGGCCGATGGGCTCGACGCGCGTAACATGCTGAGCGAAGAGGCAATGGAGCGCGGGCTTAACTGCCTGTCGCTGTTCGCAGAACGTCTGCAAGGCTTTTCGCCGTCCAGCGTCTGCATCGTCGGGACGCATACGCTACGCCAGGCGCTGAACGCGCCGGAATTTCTTAAGCGCGCGGAAAAGGTTATCCCCTACCCGATTGAGATCATCTCTGGTAACGAAGAAGCGCGCCTGATTTTTATGGGCGTGGAGCATACGCAGCCGGAAAAAGGCCGCAAGCTGGTGATTGATATCGGCGGAGGCTCAACCGAACTGGTGATTGGCGAAGATTTCGAGCCGCGTCTGGTTGAAAGCCGCCGTATGGGCTGCGTCAGCTTCGCGCAAATGTATTTTCCGGGCGGCGTCATCACCCGCGAAAACTTCCAGCGCGCGCGCATGGCCGCCGTGCAAAAACTGGAAAATCTGGCCTGGCAGTATCGTATTCAGGGCTGGAACGTGGCGCTGGGCGCATCGGGGTCGATTAAAGCGGCCCATGAAGTGCTGCTGGCGATGGGTGAAAAGGACGGGTTTATTACGCCTGAGCGCCTGGTGAAACTCACCGAAGAGGTGCTTAAGCACAAGAGCTTCGACGCCCTGAGTCTGCCGGGCTTGTCCGACGAGCGTAAAGCGGTGTTCGTACCGGGGCTGGCGATCCTCTGCGGCGTGTTTGACGCGCTGGCGATCAAAGAGCTGCGCCTCTCTGACGGCGCCCTGCGCGAAGGTGTGCTGTATGAGATGGAAGGCCGTTTCCGTCATCAGGATATTCGCAGCCGCACCGCGCAGAGCCTTGCCAACCAGTACAATATCGACCGCGAACAGGCGAAACGGGTGCTGGAAACCACGGTTCAGATGTACGAGCAGTGGGAGGAGCAGAATCCAAAGCTGGCGCATCCGCAGCTGGCCGCGCTGTTAAAATGGGCCGCGATGCTGCATGAGGTGGGGCTGAACATAAACCACAGCGGAATGCATCGCCATTCAGCCTATATTCTGCAAAATAGCGATCTGCCTGGCTTCAACCAGGAGCAGCAAACCATGATGGCGACGCTGGTGCGCTATCACCGCAAAGCCATCAAGCTCGACGATCTGCCGCGCTTTACGCTATTTAAGAAAAAGCAGTTCCTGCCACTCATTCAGCTTCTGCGCCTGGGCGTGCTGCTCAATAATCAGCGGCAGGCGACCACCACACCGCCGACACTGAAGCTTAAAACGGATGACTATCACTGGACGCTGAGCTTCCCGCACGACTGGTTTAGCCAGAACGCGCTGGTGCTGCTGGATCTGGAAAAAGAGCAGCAGTACTGGGAAGCGGTCACCGGCTGGCTGTTGAAGATTGAAGAAGAGAGTTCTGAGGCGGCAGCGTAACGGCTAAGGCGCTCTCCTGAGAAGGCTGTGTTTCGAGCAACGTATCAAGCTCAACTGGCAACCCAATTAAGTAGCCCTGCACATAATCGATACCTAGCGCGTGCACCGCGCTACGTATCTCTTCTGTTTCCACACATTCTGCCACCACCAGCATTTTCTTCATCCGGGCCAGATGGCAAATGGATGCCACGATCTGGTAATCCAGGCTGTTGCTGACAATATTGCGAATAAAGCCGCCGTCGATTTTGAGAATGTCGGCGTCCACGCTTTTTAACCGCGCATAGCTGGCGTAGCCGGTGCCAAAATCATCAATGGCGATCCGTATTCCCATTTTTTGCAATTGCCTGAGGGTGGATGCCGCCAGATCCGCATGACCAAAGGCGCTACTTTCGGTCACTTCAAAGATCAGCTGCCATGCTTCAACGGCATATCTGGCTAACAGGCGGCTCACTTCAAGCGGGAACTGCGCCCGGTAGACGGTAGAAGGTGCGAGGTTGATGGCAAAGCGCTGGCCCGGCAAACGCTGGCGGTGCTGTGCCAGGAAACTCAACGTACGCTCCAGTACCCATAAATCGACACGCGACGATAAACCAAACTCCTGTGCTATGGGCAGGAACTGCTCGGGAAAGATCAGCGCCCCGTTATCATCACGCATTCGCAGCAGCACTTCGTGGTAATGATCGCCGCGCAGGCCGCGAACGGGCTGAACTAACAGGCTAAAAGCGTTCTGCTCCAGCGCTGTCTGCAAACGGCTCATCATCGCCACCTTATCTTTCAGGCTACGCTGCAAGTGAACAGCCCCGCGCTGCTGAAGGTTTTCCGGGTGATTCGTTGAGAGGGAGAGGTCAGCCACGATGCCCAGTTCCCCCAGCACCAGATAGAGGTGATTGACGGGTGAGCGTACATAGCAGTAGCTCACGCCAACCTGAGGCTGCACCGGCATACCATCCCAGATAAAAACAAATTGCTTAATATGCTCGTCCAGCGTCTCAATGCGCTGTTGATGCGACTCCGCCTCCAGACGCACCGCCATGTCATATCCGGTGAGGTGATAGACTTGCTCTTTTGGCTGAAGGGTGCCATTTATCCATTGCGCCAGCTGCTGTTTATACTGGATCCGTAGCAGTACGCCGTAATTGCGTCCCAGTACCTCCAGCTCGGGCACGCGCAGTAAACAGAGCGCTGACCACGGATGACTGGCCAGCTCGCGCGACAGCGCCCGCAGGTTGGGCATATGCACCACCGGATCGAGAAAAGCCTGACTGCGGGAGCGAATATTGATGGTCCGCTGGCGTGTCGCCAGCATCGACATGTACGTCACAACGAAGGAAAAGACCAGATAGCTGGATGAGGTGATCGCCAGCTGAATGCCATAACCCCCCTGCACCGGAATGTAGTGATAAAAAAAGTGAATCGACACCAGCAGGACCGGCGTCCAGATGATTGACATCAGCTTGTAGCCAAAGCGCATCGCCCCCCAGAGCATCACGGGCATCAGCAGTGACAAAGTGTAGTTGGTGCTGAAAATGGAACTGTTTTCATTCATGGGCAGCAGCAGCATGGCCAGCAACCCACCAAGAGCTAAAAACCACACCACAAACTCAACGGCCGTCACCTTTTTGTCTATTTGCGTGCGGAGCTGGGACATCAGTCCCTTGATATAGCGCGGATGACGTATCAGGCGGAGCAGCAGGTAGCTTAGCGGCACACCCGTCAGCCCGCTCACCAGCAGCCCCTGATAGTTAATAAGGGTCCGAATATTGAGGGGATTCAATCCTGCAAGGCTCTGGCGGCTCTCATAGACCCCGAGATAAACCGCAAACTGAAATAGCACCAGAAAAAGCGTTGCCGGGCAAAACACCTGCCAGAAGATACGTTGCCCCATCAGGCGTATGTCACCGTAAGCGGTCATATTGCGTCGGGGCGCAAACACGCGATAACCGCCCCAGCTGAGCACCAGGGGAACGATAAAATGCAGAATGCCGGTCACGGTTTCAAACAGCCCAACGGACGGGTAATAACGTAAAAACAACGACACCACCACTCCGGGAAGGGCTTCCAGGCCAAAGAACAACATCAGCGTCAGCAGAAAGGAGAGCGGGAGATAATAGAGCGCAACGATACCGTCGCCCAGCTGCGTTAAGGTATTAGCCACACTAAGCACCGGGAGTAACACGACGGGTAATATAAGAGGAAGTGCCCACCAGCGGTCTTTATTTTGCTTCAGGATGTGGTGAATATTCATAGATGCTCGTTTACAACCCTTGCGCTCCAGAGGGTAAATGAAGACAGGCATCCAACCTGACGTACACGATGCCCGGAAAATTCCTGGCAAGCACAGTGGAGGTGGGATTTTAAATATCAACGACGAGATGCCGTTGACCTAAATCAAATTAATTTATCTGAATAAACATTTCTTACGTTTTATTTGAATATTTTTCCTGTAATTATCAATGCGATAAATAAAAGCGTTGTTTTTAATAACATAAATTAATGTAAGCATTGACGGTATTTTACATTTCGCTGAATTGACCCCGACTTGCGGCTGTGCCTTAATAGCCGTATCGCCCAAAAGGGTATACTCAGGAAAAGAAAGTGAGTCAGGCTACGCGTATGCGAAAACGACATCGATTTAACACCCGGATGACCCGCATCATACTGCTCATCAGTTTCCTGTTTTTCTTTGGCCGCTTTGTTTATTCCTCCATTGGCGCCTGGTATCACCATCAGGACAAAATTCAGTCGCAGCAATCAGGTCTTGTAGTGGATTCGCCCGAGCGCTAAAGCGTGTTCGCTCCAGGCAGACAAACTGTATCGCACTGTATCCCGAGCGCTACGCTGACAAACCGGTACAAAACACCCGCAAAAGCAAACATCCCCGATACATAAAAATGGTCTTCTGTGTCCCTCGCCATAATAAACTGATGAGGAGAGACACCGATGATTCGTCGATATTTCCTGCTTCCTGTATTTGCGCTGACGTCCTTTGCTGGCGCACTGGCCGCACCGTTGGATGGCCTGAGCGCCGGTGATGTTAATGGCCCGGCCGCCGTAGCGCCGCAGGAAAAACCCCAGCCGCCAGCAAAACTGATCGTCGACCCACCGCTGGCGGGACCGCTGAGTAAAGGTGCGGTCTTTATTCAGTACCGCGTCGAAAACCTGCGCATTGAACCTGTATTTGGACCCGACGCGCTGAAAGTCACTCCGCGTATCGGCCATATTCACGTAGTGGTGGATGACGCGCCCTGGCACTGGGCTGATACCAGCGGCGAGCCGGTGATCCTGGTCGGGCTGCCCGCCGGGAAACACAAGGTAACCATCATCGTTGCCGACCCGACGCATAAGCCCATCGACCATAAAACCGTTGAATTCACCGTACCGCCCCACGCGGCGGTTCATCACTTTTAAGGAGCCTGTTATGAAAGCATTGTCTGTATTAACAGCGGCGCTGCTGGCGGTTTCCACCAGCGCGCTGGCAGAGACGAAAGCCAGCGTGGTGCTGGTGCACGGGGCGTTTGCCGACGGGAGCAGCTGGAATAAGGTGATCACCCGGCTGCAAAAACACCATACCGAGGTCATTGCGGTACAACTTCCGCTCACGTCTCTGAAAGATGATGTCGCCGCCACGCAGCGTGCTATTGCCCGGGCTCATGGGGATGTGGTGCTGGTCGGTCACTCCTGGGGCGGGACGGTAATCAGCGAGGCGGGAAACAATGCCCGCTGAAGTCACTGGTTTACGTTGCCGCTTTTGCGCCGGATTCCGGCCAGTCGACGGCAGAACTGGCAAATAGCTTCCCTGATCCGCCAGGGAGCGCCAGCCTCGCTAAAACGGCAGAGGGGTATTTATATCTGCCGACAAAAGCGGTCAGCGAGAATTTTGCCCCTGACGTGAAGGACGTTGAGCGCAGCGTGATTGCCGCGACGCAGAGCCCCATTAAGGCCAATGCGTTTGGGGAGAAAGTCGCGCATGCCGCCTGGCATGACAAACCGAGCTGGTATGTGGTCAGCAAAAATGACCGGATGATCAATCCTGAGCTTGAGCGCGCAATGGCGAAGAAAATCAACGCCAACACCACGGAGGTTGCGGCAAGCCATGTATCGATGGTCAGCCAGCCGGACGTTGTTACCCGTACGATTGAACAGGCGTTATCGGGTCAACAGTGATAAAAAAAGCCCGCATGATGAACGGTCCGACTTCGGGCCACGCCATCCTACGGGCTTTATGTACTTCCGGCTCCTGTAACGGGGTTACGTGCGGTTTTGTCACAAACGCGCCTTCGCCCTCACTGAACCATCAGAAGCTATACGTCACCTTCAAACTTCCCACAGGAGACGTTTTTCGCTGAACAATGGGGCTATCGCCCGCCTCTCCCGTCAGCTGCGTAACGCCAGCTGCGGCAAGCAGGCTCCAGCGGGAGGTGAGCTTATGGGTCCAGTCCAGGTTCAGCGAATAGGCGTATATGCCCGATCCGGCATCATGTCGGGCAAATCCCGATGCGGCCGACTGGGCGGCGCTGACCCCGTAGTACGTTTGCATGTACTTGCTGGATCCCCAGCTGCCGGTCAGCGCCAGCGTCACCGAGTTTTCAGGAGAGGTGTAGAGCGGGCTGGCAATGCCAAAGTGCACAGCCTCACCGTTGTCTCTTTCCGAAACCGGGACCTCAGCCTGCAGCTGCACGTTAAGCCAGTCAGTTATCCTGTACCCCAGCCCCGGCACAACGACGACCGAGCCTTTGATGTCACCCATCCCCCGCAGGTAGTCGCTGCCGGAGGCGATTGAATCGCTGCTTACGTCGCGATCCTTACGTCCTGCGCGATAGCTCAGCGCAGCGCTGTAATCCAGGTTGCCAACGCGGTTGCCGTAGCCGAGCCCGCGGGTGGTACTGATAAAGAACCCATTTGCCATCGCGTAATCAACCACCTGAGCCGCAGTAACGCGGCTCTTATCCGAACCGGAATAGCGTGGCGCAACATCCACGCCGCCCCCCAGGGTTAAAACGTTGCCCTGGCGCTGCCCGGCCGCCAGCGCCGGGGTAGCCAGTAACGCCAGGACGGCCCCCGACAGGATGCTTTTCACGCTGCGACCGATGAGTGAACGGGGGAACCTGTGACGCAGTTTGCAGTTTCTCATTAAAGAAGCCCTTTTGGATTCAGATGGTTACGATTCAGGCGGTGTTAAACGCCAGCGCGCTCATTCTGAATACCCTCCCTAAGGTTCTTATGAGCCGAAAATGAAGAAACGCTGAAGCACGTGCTGGTTCTGTAAAGCTGAATGATTTCCTGATACCGTTTTTTTCTTAAGCTGTTCTTCATCCACTGCTGATACCGTTACCTTTGTGAAAATTCTACTAATTGAAGACGACCTGGATCTCGGCAACGGCGTACGTTTCGCCCTTGCAGATCAAGGATTTGATGTCATATGGGTACGCCGGAAAGAGGATGCGCTGCATCAGCTTGAGCTCTGCGTGCCGGAGCTTATCCTGCTCGACCTGGGGCTGCCCGATGGCGATGGCATGAGCCTGATGACGCGTCTGCGTCAGCAGCTCCGGGGGATCCCCGTCATTATCCTGACGGCGCGAGGCACGCTGCAGGACCGCCTGTGCGGGCTGGACGCGGGCGCGGACGACTATCTGGTCAAACCTTTTGTTCTCGCCGAGCTGCTGGCACGCGTGAGAGCCCTTGCGCGACGCAGTTACGGTTTTGAAAATGAGGCAATAGAAATTCGCGGTTTGTCGCTTCATATTCCGACGCGTCGCGTAACGGTGAGCGCACGCCACGTTGAGCTGACGGCAAGCGAATATGCGCTGCTTGAAACGTTAATGCTGCGCGCCGATCGCGTGCTTACGCGGCGGTATCTGGAAGAGAGGATATTCGGCACGAAAGAAAATCTCAGCAACGCGCTCGACGTGCATATGGGTAACCTGCGGCGAAAAATTGGCGATGGCTTTGTGCGAACGGTGCGGGGCGTAGGGTACGTCATTGATACCGTACCGGTTCAGAAGGCGGCAGGTTGATGCGTAATTTTTGGTACCGCCTCAGGCTCCCTACGCTGGTCAGGCGAATGCTGGTCGCCCAGATGCTGCTGCTTACGTTGCTCTGGTGTTTCTTTTTAACCTTCATTTTGCTGGAGGACCTGCGCAGCCCTCCAATACTCACGGGCAGTGAGACTTACGAAACCCTTTTTTCCCTTGTTGAGAGCATGGAGGATAGGCCGCAGGCGCGTAATGAGGTGCTGGCCGCGTTCAGCAAGGCGCTGCGGGAGGGTTATGGCGGCGGTGAAGATCCGGAACTCGCTATCAACCTGATCGTTCGCAAGCATAATGAGATTATTTTTTCTTCGCGTGGCGCGCCAACGGAGGTGAAAAATAGCCGTCTGGGGGAAATGCAGCGCGTCCGGACCGGAGACCACACCTGGACGAGCCGCACGCTCAAATCCGCGCGCTCCGACGTTGAAGTCACCCTTTTCACCCCGGCTGGCAGCTGGAATTTCTTTATCTACCTGAACTCGCGCGGCTATTACGTCATGCCGCTGCTGGTATGCATCCCTTTTCTTCTGTTTCCCGCGTGGCTGTCAATCCGCATCGCGATGCGCCCCTGGAACAGGGTAGTGAATGAAATTTCATTGCGCACGCCAGACGATCTCTCTCCCTTAAAAGCCGTTCCCAGGCACAGGGAGCTGCGCCAGACGGTGGACGCGATTAATGACTTTCTCGCCAGGGTGCGGGAAAGCGCCGAAAGGGAAAGGGTGTTTATTGCCGATGCCGCGCACGAGCTGCGTACGCCGCTGGCCGCGATGCGAATCAACGTCGAGGCGCTTCAGTCCTGGGTCATCAGCGAAAGCCAGCAGGAGCTGCTTGCAGGCATTGTTCGCAGCAATAGCCGTGCTGCTCGTCTCGTCAATCAGCTTCTGCTGATGAAGCACAGCGAAGCGCACATCGACACGGAAATGGAGCCAGTGCCGCTGACAACGCTTATTCAGGAGCGAATGGCCGCACTGGAGCCGCTGGCATCGGCACGCGGGATTGAGTTTGAATTCTTCGCCGACGATGAAATCCATGTCGCAGGCATTCGGGAACGTCTGGTGTCGCTGATCGACAATTTAATTGAGAATGCCGTGAAGTACAGCCCTGAGGGTGGACGCATTGAGGTACAACTGCAATCGCGTGATACGTCCGCTCAGCTGCGCGTCTCAGACGCGGGCCCCGGTATCCCGGTTGAACTGCGGGAGCGCGTGTTCGACAGATTTTTCCGGGATCCTAATCAGACCCAAAGCGGGAGTGGACTGGGGCTTGCCATCGTCAAAGCCGTTACGCAGCAACACAACGGCAGGGTCAATCTGAGTACGTCAGCCGAAGGTGGTCTTATGGTGACCGTTGATTTCCCGAATCCGGCGTTCGCATGAACGTAAACCCGGCGCTACACGTCCTGACATGTGTCAGCGCAGCGTTACTTCACGTATGCCGCAGATTGCTTCAATAAAATTACCGTATTTGTTATATTGTTACTTACTAATTATTCACCTCTGCGGTGCCAAAAAGAACAAGATTCACCGCAACCCAGGACAGAAAAATGTTAGATTACCGCTTCCCGACAGCTTTGCAGATGGTTCTCAGCGTAGCGATGGCGGAGCAATCGTGTGAACGTTCGACGAGTGCAATCCTGGCTTACGGCCTGGAAGCGAATCCGAGCTTTATCCGCAAATTAATGGTTCCTCTCGCCCGCGACGGCATTATCGTCTCCACGCTTGGCCGCAACGGCTCTATTCACCTTGGCCGCCCGGCTGAAGAGATCACCCTGCGTGATATCTACCTTTCCGTCACTGAAGATAAAAAGCTGTGGGCGTCCCGTCCTGACGTCCCGGCCCGCTGTGTGGTCAGCGCCAACGCCTGCTGGTACTTCAAATCAATCGCTGATGAAGCGGAGCAGGCTTCGTTAGCGGTTTTAGCGCGCCATACCGTCGCCAGCGCGCTGGAAGAGGTGAAAAAAGCCGATACCAGCGGGTGCGATCCGGTGCCGGAACTCTGTACGCAGCATAAAAAAGCGCCTTAATCCTGACGGATTGCGAAAAAAAAGCCGCCTTCACAATGAAGGCGGCTTTTTGTTATCTGCTACGTCCTACGCAGGCAACACCTCTCTTTCCGCTTTGCCGCGCGTCACGAACTTACGCAGCGTCACGTAAAAGACCGGCGTCAGGAACAGACCAAACAGCGTCACGCCCAGCATCCCGGAGAAGACGGTGATCCCGGTGACGCCGCGGACTTCTGCCCCTGCCCCGTGACCTAGGATCAGTGGAATGGTCCCGGCAATAAAGGCGATAGAGGTCATTACAATCGGGCGTAAACGCAGGCGGCACGCCTCCAGCGCAGCCTCCATGATGCCTTTGCCCTGAATTTCCAGCTCGCGGGCAAACTCCACGATGAGTATCGCGTTTTTACAGGCCAGCCCCATCAGCACGACCAACCCCACCTGCACGAAGACGTTGTTATCGCCCCCGGTCAGCCAGACGCCGAACAGCGCGGAGAGCATCGTCATCGGAACGATAAGGATCACCGCCAGCGGCAGCGTCCAGCTTTCATACAGCGCCGCCAGCACCAGGAACGCCAGCAGCACCGCGACCGGGAAGACGATCAGCGCCGTATTGCCCTGGGTGGCCTGCTGGAAACTCAGGTCCGTCCATTCAATATTCATCCCGTTCGGCAGGATCTGCTTAGACATGGCGTCCAGCTGCGTCATCGCCTGCGCGGAAGAGAGCACCCGCGGGTCAGCATCACCAATAAGATCCGCCGCCGGGTAACCATTGTAGCGGATCACCGGGTCCGGCCCGTAGGTGGTCGTGATTTTCACCATACTGCCAATCGGCACCATTTCGCCCTGGTCATTGCGTGTGCGTAAATTCGCGATATCTTCCACGCTGTCGCGGAACTGCCCGTCGGCCTGTGCCATTACGCGCCAGGTCCGTCCAAACTGGTTAAAGTCGTTTACATATGACGAGCCCAGATAGGTTTGCAGCGTGCCGAAAAGATCGGTAAGCGATACGCCCTGCGCTTTCGCTTTATCACGGTCAACCTGCACATCCAGCTGCGGAACGTTAGCCTGGTAGGTTGAGATTGGGAAATGCATCCCCGGCGTCTGCATAATCGCCCCGGACATGGTGTTCACCGCGTTTTGCAGCGCGCCATAGCCCAGACCAGCACGATCCTGAATGTACAGCGAATAACCCGACCCTTGACCCAGCCCTAAAATCGGCGGCGGCAGAATCGAGAAGCCAAAGCCCTGCTGGATTTGAGCGATTTTCGCATTGATCTCCGCGTTAATTTCCGCCGCACTATGTTTACGCTGGTCGAACGGCTTCAGGCCAAAGAAGACCGTCCCGGTGTTCGGCGTATTGGTGAACTGGAGCGCGTTCAGGCCAGGAAACGCGACCGCATAATCCACACCTTCGGTATTCATCCCGATCTCGCTCATTTTGCGGATCACCGCATCGGTACGCGCCAGCGACGAGCCTTCCGGCATTTTCACGCCGCCGATCAGGTACAGCTTATCCTGCGTCGGAATAAACCCGCCGGGTACGACTTTAAACATCACACCCGCGGCACAAAGCAGCAGCAAATAAACCGCAAACACTGCACCGCGTCGGCCAAGCGTTTTCCCTACCAGTCCCTGATAGCCGGTCGAGCTGCGATGGAAAAAGCGGTTAAACGGACGGAAAATCCAGCCGAACAGACGATCGATAAGCCGGGTCGGGAAATCTTTCGGGGCACCATGCGGCTTCAACAGCAGCGCGGCCAGCGCCGGAGAAAGCGTCAGCGAGTTGATCGCGGAGATCACCGTGGAAATGGCTATCGTTACCGCAAACTGTTTGTAGAACTGGCCGGTCACGCCAGAGAGGAACGCCATCGGCACAAACACTGCACACAGCACCAGCGCAATGGCGATAATCGGCCCGGACACTTCACGCATCGCCTGATGCGCCGCCGCAAGCGGGGCGAGCCCCTCTTCGATATTTCGCTCGACGTTCTCCACCACCACGATGGCATCATCCACCACGATACCGATGGCCAGCACCAGCCCGAACAGGCTCAGGGTATTCAGCGAGAAGCCCAGCAGGTAAAGAATGCTGAAGGTACCCACCACCGATACCGGCACCGCGATCAGCGGGATGATCGACGCGCGCCAGGTTTGCAGGAACAGGATCACCACCAGCACGACCAGCACCACCGCTTCCAGCAGCGTTTGTACAACCGCACGGATCGAGTCGCGCACAAATACCGTTGGGTCGTAAGGTGCCGCCCACTTCATATCGTCCGGGAAACGGGTGGACAGTTCGTCCATTTTGGCGCGCACCGCGTTAGACAGATCGATGGCGTTTGCCCCCGGCGACTGGAAGATACCAATCCCGACCGCGTCTTTATTGTTCAGCTGGGAGCGCAGCGCATAGCTGCCGGAACCCATCTCGATACGCGCCACGTCGCGCAGGCGGACGACCGTACCGTCCTGCGTTGTTTTCAGGACAATATTGCCAAACTCTTCTTCGGTATGCAGACGGCCCTGGGCGTTAATGGAGATCAGGAAATCGCTCTCTTTCGGCAGCGGCTCGGCGCCAAGCTGCCCGGCGGATACCTGTACGTTTTGCTCCTGCATCGCCGTCACCACGTCCGAGGCCGTCAGTCCGCGCGCCGCCACCTTGTTTGGATCCAGCCAGAC
Source organism: Enterobacter cloacae complex sp.6700776 (assembly GCF_048284255.1). Taxonomy (NCBI): domain Bacteria; kingdom Pseudomonadati; phylum Pseudomonadota; class Gammaproteobacteria; order Enterobacterales; family Enterobacteriaceae; genus Enterobacter; species Enterobacter cloacae complex sp.6700776. Next base: position 28,895 of record NZ_JBLVYK010000011.1, read on the forward strand.
GCGCATCGCGTATTCACCCGAGCCGAAAATCTGGATCTGACCCACGCCGGGCAGACGCGCCAGCTCGTCCTTCACCTTCAGCGTGGCGTAGTTACGCATATACAGTGAATCGTACTTACCGCCAGGCGAAAAGAGATGCACCACCAGCGTCAGCGTTGGCGACTGTTTCTGAGTCGTGATGCCCAGACGCCGAACGTCTTCCGGCAGACGCGCCTCGGCCTGTGCAACGCGGTTTTGCACCTGTACCTGCGCCTGATCCGGGTCGGTACCCGGACGGAAGGTGACGGTAGTCACCAGCACGCCATCGGAGCCCGCGACGGATTTCATGTACATCATGTTTTCAACGCCGTTGATCGCCTCTTCCAGCGGCGTCGCCACGGTTTCGGCAATCACTTTCGGGTTAGCGCCCGGGTACTCGGCGCGCACCTGCACGCTTGGCGGCACGACATCAGGATATTCGCTCACCGGCAGCAGCGGGATGGCGATTAATCCTGTGATAAAAATCAGAATCGACAGTACGGCGGCAAAAATCGGCCTGTCGATGAAAAAACGGGAAAAGTCCATGGATTGGATTCTCAGGTAAGGGATCAGTTGAGGGCGGCGCTGGCGGTCATGGCAACGGTTTTCGCGTTAACCGGCATACCCGGCATAAACACTTTTTGTAAACCATCGACGATGACTTTATCCCCGGGATTCAGCCCCTGCTGTACGATACGTAAACCGTCGGCCAGACGCCCCGGCGTAATATCGCGGCGCTGCGCTTTCCCGTCTTTATCAACGACATAAACATACTTACGATCCTGATCGGTCAGCACCGCCTTATCGTCAACAAGCGTGGCTTTAAATTCCGCACTGCCCGGCAGGCGCACGCGTGCGAAGAGTCCCGGCGTGAACTGACGCTGTGAGTTATCCAGCAGCGCGCGCATGCGGATTGTACCGGTACTCGGCGTGAGCTGGTTATCCAGGAAATCCACTTTGCCCTGATGGGGATAGCCCTCCTCACCCGTCAGACCAATCTCCACCGGCAGCGCCGTGTGGTGACTGGACGCCCCCTGCCCGCTGCGGGCCAGGTTCTGATAGTGAAGATAGGTGGACTCGTCCACGTCGAAGTAGACGTAAACCGTCTTCTGTGAGACCAGGGTGGTGAGCACGCTGGCGCTGTCACCCGCAGTCACCAGGTTACCGCTGGTGATCAGCGCCCGGCTGGCGCGACCGTCGATAGGCGCGGTCACTTTGGTGAAGTCGAGGTTGAGCTGCGCGGCATCAACCGCCGCCTGCGCCGCGCGAATATCGGCCTGCGCCTGGGTAGCGGCGGAACGGCGCTGCTCCCACTCTTCACGGGATACCACGTTGGTATTGACTAATTTATCAGTACGGTTAGCCTCGCTTCGCGCCAGGCTGGCCTGCGTTTTGGCTCTCGCCAGGTTCGCCTGCGCCTGTTCCAGCGCCGCGCGATAGGTTCGGTCATCAATCGTGAACAGCACCTCGCCCTTTTTCACCTCCTGGCCGTCGGTGTAATTCACTTTATCAATGTAGCCGGAGACGCGTGGGCGCAGCTGAACGCTTTCCACCGCTTCAATGCGACCGTTAAAGCTGTCCCACTGGCTAATGGATTTCACCACCACGTCAGCTGCGCTGACGACGGGCGCTTGCGGTGCGGCATTTTGCGCGACGCTGTCATCGCACCCGACGAGAAGCACGGAGAGTAAAACCACCCCCGTCGCGCTCAGATGAAAGTAACCCCAGGTTTTTTGCAGGCTCATTATTTTTATTCCGGTTATTGTAGCCGCCGGGCAAGACGCAGCGGGAGGCGCCGCGCCACTTCCTTTGTCCGGTCTGGCTTAAGGCCATTTGTGTCGTTCATCGCCACAAAACTGTAACAGTTGCGAATACACTATCGCGGCGATTGTAGGAAGGCGCTTAATTAAGTGCAAGAATAATTGTTGCACTTTATGTGCTATTTGCCGCGAAAGTAAATCACGGGTTTTGAGAAGGGATTTAAATGTAACAATAAAACTTGCAATTAATATCAAAACGGGCCACCTTTAAGTGCAACAAACAAAGATGCTTTTAATGCGTGGCGTAGGGGGAAGCAAGATGAACACGGGTGCATTCATTCACGATTTGCTCGACTGGATCGACAACAACCTTGATAGCCGCCTGGACATTGAAACCGTCTCCAGGCGAGCCGGCTATTCGAAATGGCATCTCCAGCGGATCTTCAAAGAACATACCGGCTCCCCTCTCGCCGAATATATTCGCGCGCAAAAGCTGCAAAAATCGGTTGAGCGCTTAGCCCAAAGCGATGAACCGATTCTGAACGTGGCGATCGCGCTGGGCTTTGACTCTCAGCAGTCCTTCAACCGCAGCTTTAAGCGTCAGTATGGTCAGGCGCCAGGGGCATGGCGACGCAGTATCGGCTGCCGTGGATCCCGACAGATGAGCCAATAATTCACGTCCCGTTCGGATATCAGTTACAAAAGAAAAACCCTCTGTAAACAGAGGGTTTTATCAGTCTTACCTGCTTATAACTTCGCAGGAAAGGTTATGGGCTTACTCCCACTCGATCGTCGCCGGTGGCTTGCCGCTGATGTCATACACCACGCGGGAAATGCCGTTCACTTCGTTGATGATGCGGTTAGACACGCGGCCTAAGAAGTCATACGGCAGGTGCGCCCAGTGCGCGGTCATGAAGTCGATGGTTTCAACCGCACGCAGGGAGACAACCCAGTCGTACTTGCGGCCATCGCCCATCACGCCGACGGAGCGAACCGGCAGGAACACGGTGAACGCCTGGCTTACCTTGTTGTACAGGTCAGCCTTGTGCAGCTCTTCAATGAAGATCGCGTCCGCGCGACGCAGCAGGTCGCAGTACTCTTTCTTCACTTCGCCCAGCACGCGTACACCGAGGCCCGGGCCCGGGAATGGGTGACGGTAGAGCATGTCGTACGGCAGCCCCAGCTCCAGACCGATCTTACGCACTTCGTCTTTGAATAGCTCACGCAGTGGTTCAACCAGGCCCATCTTCATCTCTTTCGGCAGGCCGCCCACGTTGTGGTGAGATTTGATGACGTGTGCTTTACCGGTTGCGGAGGCGGCGGATTCGATCACGTCAGGGTAGATAGTGCCCTGCGCCAGCCATTTCACGTCTTCCAGCTTCAGCGCTTCTTCGTCGAACACTTCCACGAATACGCGGCCGATGATTTTACGTTTCGCTTCCGGATCGTTCTCGCCTTTCAGCGCGTCCAGGAAGCGCTGCTCGCCTTCCACGTGAACGATGTTCAGACCGAAGTGGTCGCCGAACATGTCCATGACCTGCTGGGCTTCGTTCAGACGCAGCAGGCCGTTGTCCACGAAGACGCAGGTCAGGTTTTTGCCGATGGCGCGGTGCAGCAGCATCGCGGTCACGGAGGAGTCCACGCCGCCGGAGAGGCCGAGGATCACTTTGTCATCACCAACCTGCTGGCGGATACGCTCCACGGCGTCGTCGATGATTTTTGCCGGGGTCCACAGGGCTTCACACTGGCAGATATCACGCACGAAGCGCTCCAGCATGCGCATACCCTGACGGGTGTGAGTCACTTCCGGGTGGAACTGCACGCCGTAGAAGCGTTTTTCTTCGTTCGCCATAATCGCGAACGGGCAGCTTTCGGTGCTGGCTACGGTCACGAAGTCCGACGGGATAGCGGTGACTTTGTCGCCGTGGCTCATCCACACGTCCAGCAGCGGTTTGCCGTCTGCGGTCAGGGAGTCTTCGATACCGCGCACCAGCGCGCTGTCGGTGACGACTTCAACCTGCGCGTAGCCGAACTCACGCTCGTTAGAGCCTTCTACGTGGCCGCCCAGCTGCATCGCCATAGTCTGCATGCCGTAGCACACGCCGAACACCGGTACGCCAGCTTCGAATACGTACTGCGGCGCGCGCGGGCTGTTCTCTTCGGTGGTGCTCTCCGGGCCGCCGGACAGGATGATGCCGCTTGGATTGAACTCGCGAATCTGTGCTTCCGTGACATCCCACGCCCACAGCTCACAGTATACGCCCAGCTCACGCACGCGACGCGCCACCAGTTGAGTGTACTGAGAACCAAAATCGAGGATGAGGATGCGATGTTTATGAATGTTTTCCGTCATTGACGCTAATTCCGAGGCAAGTGAAACAGATTAAATAAATCGCCCGACACGAGGTCGGGCGAAGAAAATCATGATCCCAGACGGTAGTTCGGGGACTCTTTGGTGATCGTCACGTCGTGCACGTGGCTCTCCTGGATACCCGCACCGCTGATGCGTACGAATTCCGCTTTGGTACGCAGCAGGTCAATGGTACCACAGCCGGTCAGTCCCATACAGGAACGCAGGCCGCCCATCTGCTGGTGGATGATCTCTTTCAGACGGCCTTTATAGGCCACGCGGCCTTCGATGCCTTCCGGTACCAGTTTGTCAGCGGCGTTATCGGTCTGGAAGTAACGGTCGGAGGAACCTTTGGACATCGCGCCCAAGGAGCCCATACCGCGGTAGGATTTGTAAGAACGGCCCTGGTAGAGTTCGATTTCGCCCGGGGATTCTTCGGTACCGGCCAGCATGGAGCCCACCATCACGGCTGCGGCACCTGCGGCGATCGCTTTGGCGATGTCGCCAGAGAAGCGGATACCGCCGTCCGCGATAACCGGAATACCGGTGCCTTCCAGCGCTTCAACCGCGTCAGACACCGCGGTGATCTGCGGAACGCCCACGCCGGTGACGATACGGGTAGTACAGATAGAGCCAGGGCCGATACCCACTTTCACCGCGCTGCAACCGGCTTCCGCCAGCGCGCGAGCACCTGCGCCCGTAGCCACGTTACCGCCGATGATCTGGAGATCCGGGTATTTAGCACGGGTTTCACGAATACGTTGCAGAACGCCTTCGGAGTGGCCATGTGAGGAGTCAATCAGCAGCACGTCAACGCCCGCGGCAACCAGCGCGTCAACGCGCTCTTCGTTACCTGCGCCCGCGCCAACCGCAGCGCCGACGCGCAGACGGCCATGCTCGTCTTTACAGGCGTTCGGTTTACGTTCTGCTTTCTGGAAATCTTTAACGGTGATCATGCCACGCAGGTGGAAGTTCGCATCCACAACCAGCGCTTTCTCAACGCGTTTTTCGTGCATTTTCGCCAGCACCACGTCGCGGGTTTCGCCTTCGCGAACGGTCACCAGGCGCTCTTTTGGCGTCATATAGACGCTGACAGGCTGGTTCAGGTCAGTCACGAAACGCACATCACGACCGGTGATGATGCCCACCAGCTCGTTGTCTTCGGTCACAACCGGGTAACCTGCAAAGCCGTTACGCTCGGTTAGCGCTTTCACTTCGTGCAGGGTGGTGGTTGGCAGAACGGTCTGAGGATCGGACACGATACCGGATTCATGTTTCTTCACGCGGCGAACTTCTTCCGCCTGACGCTCGATAGACATGTTTTTGTGGATAAAGCCAATGCCGCCTTCCTGTGCCAAAGCGATAGCCAGACGCGCTTCAGTCACGGTGTCCATTGCTGCGGAGAGCATAGGAATGTTCAGACGAATGGTTTTCGTCAACTGCGTGCTGAGGTCGGCAGTATTCGGCAGAACGGTGGAATGAGCGGGAACGAGGAGGACGTCGTCAAACGTCAGTGCTTCTTTAGCGATACGTAGCATGGGCAATATCTCTGACCTGGGTGGTTAAATATTGCCGTGGCATTATACAGAGCGTAACCGATTGCATCTACACTTTTTTGAAAAAAATGCTTGCGATCGCCTCTCAGCAGGTTACTATCGACTGAATAACTTGCTGATTTAGAATTTGATCCCGCTCACATGTTATCCTCTCAATCCCCCTCAATTTATACTGTCAGCCGCCTTAATCAGACGGTGCGTTTGCTGCTTGAGCAGGAAATGGGACAGGTCTGGATCAGCGGTGAAATCTCTAACTTCACGCAGCCTGCTTCCGGTCACTGGTACTTTACGCTAAAAGACGACACCGCTCAGGTGCGCTGCGCGATGTTCCGCAACAGCAATCGTCGCGTGACGTTCCGCCCTCAGCATGGCCAGCAGGTTCTGGTTCGCGCCAACATTACCCTGTATGAGCCGCGCGGCGATTATCAGATTATCGTCGAGAGCATGCAGCCCGCCGGTGAAGGCTTGCTGCAACAGAAGTACGAGCAGTTAAAAGCCATGCTTTCGGCTGAGGGATTGTTTGACCAGCAGTTTAAAAAGCCCCTGCCCTCACCTGCCCACTGTGTTGGAGTTATCACCTCGAAAACCGGCGCGGCGCTGCACGATATTTTGCACGTCCTGAAGCGCCGTGACCCTTCCCTGCCCGTCATTATCTACCCAACTGCCGTTCAGGGTGACGATGCGCCGGGGCAGATCGTGCGCGCGATTGAGCTGGCGAATGCGCGTCAGGAGTGCGATGTCCTGATCGTCGGGCGCGGCGGCGGCTCGCTGGAAGACCTGTGGAGCTTTAACGACGAGCGCGTGGCGCGGGCAATCTTTGCCAGCCTTATCCCTGTGGTGAGCGCCGTCGGCCATGAAACGGATGTGACGATAGCCGATTTTGTCGCGGATTTACGCGCGCCCACGCCGTCCGCGGCGGCAGAGGTGGTCAGCCGTAATCAGCAGGAGCTGCTGCGCCAGATCCAGAACGGGCAGCAGCGCCTGGAGATGGCGATGGACTACTTCCTCGCCAACCGTACCCGCCGCTTTACCCAGCTTCATCATCGTCTGCAACAGCAGCATCCGCAATTGCGTCTGGCGCGTCAGCAAACCGTACTGGAGCGTCTGCGTCAGCGGATGAACTTCGCGCTGGATAACCAGCTTAAGAAAGCGATATCGCGCCAGCAGCGCACGACTCAGCGTCTGAACCAGCAGAATCCGCAGCCAAAGATTTATCGCGCACAAACGCGGATCCAGCAGCTTGAGTTCCGCCTCGCGGAAAATATCCGCTCACGCCTGAGCGCCACCCGCGAGCGTTTTGGCAATGCGGTCACCCATCTGGAAGCCGTCAGCCCACTCTCCACGCTGGCCCGCGGCTATAGCGTGACCACCGCGACGGACGGCAAAGTGCTGAAGCAGACGAAGCAGGTTAAAGCAGGGGATGTGCTCACCACCCGGCTTTCTGACGGCTGGGTCGAGAGTGAAGTGAAAGAGATCAAACCGGTGAAAAAAACGCGTCAGCGTAAAAGCGGATAAATCTTCGCCGGTTACAAACTATACTGCTGCTATTGCCTTTTTTAATAAGGAGAGCAGCATGCCCCATCTACATAGCGTCATCCCTCCGTATATTCTTCGCCGTATTATCGAAAGCGGTTCTGAGCCGCAGCAGCGCTGCGCCCGTCAGACCTTAACCCACGTCCAGACGCTGATGGCCCATATGCCGGGCAAACCCGCCGCGCCGCATGTGAATAAAGCCGGTCAGCTTGAGCGTGACATCTACGATGCGAAACAGACCCAGGAGCTGCCGGGTACCCAGGTACGCTATGAAGGCCAGCCCTCCAACGGAGATGTGGCGGTGGATGAAGCGTACGATTATCTGGGTATTACCCATGATTTCTTCTGGAAAGAATATCAGCGCGATTCGCTCGATAACAAAGGGCTGATCCTCACCGGCACCGTGCACTATGGCCGTGAGTATCAAAACGCCTTCTGGAACGGCCAGCAGATGGTCTTTGGCGATGGCGACGGGGAAATCTTCAACCGCTTTACCATTGCCATCGACGTGGTAGCGCATGAGCTTAGCCACGGCGTGACGGAGACCGAAGCCGGACTCATCTACTTTGAACAATCGGGCGCGCTGAATGAGTCGTTATCCGACGTGTTCGGTTCGCTGGTGAAGCAATACCATCTTAAGCAAACCGCCGATAAAGCAGACTGGCTGATTGGTGAAGGGCTGCTGGCGGAGGGCATCAACGGGAAAGGGCTTCGCTCCATGTCTGAACCCGGCACGGCCTATAACGATCCGCTGCTCGGTAAAGATCCGCAGCCCGGGCATATGAAAGATTTCATCAAAACGCGCGAGGATAACGGCGGCGTACACCTTAACTCCGGTATCCCCAACCGCGCGTTTTACCTGGCCGCAACGGCGATCGGTGGCTACGCCTGGGAAAAAGCGGGTTATGCCTGGTACGACACGGTTTGCGATCGCAACCTGGCGCAGGATGCGGATTTTGATGCCTTTGCAAAACTGACGATAGCGCACGGCGAGAAACGCTCCGGTAGCGACGTTGGGGCGGCTATAAAACAAGCCTGGGAACAGGTAGGAGTGCTGTAATGCAGGTTCCGGAACTGACGGATGACGCCGTGGTTGAGCTGGCCCGGGAAGGCGGCGTCGCTTTTATCCCTAAGCTGAGCGGCCAGCGCACCATTGCGCTCTCCTCGCTTAATGAGGCCCAGCGCCAGCGCCTGGTGAGCATTCTGGAGCAGGCTTTCCCGCGCGGCCAGCCGCCCGGGCAAGCCTCTTCCCCCGGCAGAGGTGACCAGCGCTATTTCCGCATCCAGATTATCTGGACCGGCCAAAATCAGGCGCACTACGCCGATATCATCGTGCTGGTACCCGAGCAGGAAGCACCCGAGTCGCTGGTGGAACTGTGGCAGAAAGGTGAAGGCTGCGTGTGCGATTAACCTTCAGCCCGAACAAACTCCACGCGTTTTTTAGAGATAAGACCGTGGCCGTTCTGGCAAAAGTAATCCACCGCACCGCAGGCCTTGAGTACCTGAAGCGGTTGATGGCAATCAGGGCAGCGCGCTTCGAGGGGAATATCGTTATTGCAACTGTCGCAGTGCGCGATACCGTTTTGCGGCTCGAGCGCTGCGTGGCAATCCGGACAGGTTATCGACATGCTCTCTCCTGTTGAGGTGGGCCGGGGCTGGATAACTGCCCCGGCAGGCTGAATAGTATCAGGCTTCGGTAGCCGGTTTTGTCTGCACATTTTCCAGCATGCGACGCACCGGAACAATGAGGACGATCAGCACCGCAGCACAAATCAACAGCGCGATGGAGCAACGGGCAAAGAGGTCTGGCAGCATATCCAGCTGGTCGGCCTTCACGTGACCACCAATCAGGCCCGCAGCCAGGTTACCCAGCGCACTGGCGCAGAACCACAGGCCCATCATCTGACCGCGCATTCTTTCCGGCGCCAGCAGGGTCATGGTTGCCAGACCAATCGGACTCAGGCACAGTTCCCCGAGCGTCAGCATCAGGATACTGCCCACCAGCCAGAACGGAGAAACCCCTGCTCCACCGTTGCTCAGCACGTTCTGTGCCGCCAGCATCATCAGGCCGAAGCCCGCCGCCGCGCACAAAATACCGATCACGAACTTGGTGATACTGCTCGGGCGAATATTATTGCTCGCCAGCTTCGGCCATGCCCAGCTAAATACCGGTGCCAGCAGAATGATAAACAGGGCATTAATCGACTGGAACCACACCGCCGGGATCTCAAAATCACCGATCATGCGGTTAGTGTAGTCGTTGGCGAACAGGTTGAAAGAGGTTGGCTTCTGCTCGAACGCGGACCAGAAGAACGCGGCGGAGACCAGCAGAATAAAGCATACCAGCAGCCTTGCGCGCTCTTTGCGATTCAGCCCGGCGAAGATGAACAGGTAGATGAAGTAGAGCGCGACGGAGGCGGCAATCACATATACCAGCACGCTGGCCACCGCGACCGGATTAATCACAATCACGCCCTGGGCAATCAACGTGACGATGATTGCAACACCCACAGCCAGCGCCAGCAGCCAGGCACCCACGCCGTTACGTTTCACTACTGGACTGTTCCAGGTGGAGTCCAGACCGACTTCGCTGTCGTAGCGCTTCATGGCCGGAACGGCAAACACGCGGAAGATAATCAGGGCGACCAGCATCCCGATACCGCCGATACCAAAGCCCCAGTGCCAGCCGTGGGTTTTAATCAGCCAGCCGGAAATCAGAGGAGCAATGAACGAGCCCATGTTGATGCCCATATAGAACAGCGAGAAACCGCCGTCACGACGCGCATCGCCCTTTTTGTAGAGGGTACCGACCATGACCGAGATACAGGTCTTGAACAGGCCGGAGCCGAGCACGATGAACATCAGGCCGATGAAGAACAGGTTGTCGCCCATAATGGCCGACAGGGCAATCGACAGGTGCCCAAGCGCAATCAAAATCGAACCGTACCAGACGGCCCGCTGCTGGCCGAGCCAGTTATCCGCCAGCCAGCCGCCCGGCAGTGCGGCGAGGTACATGGTGCCCGCGAAGATGCCGACAATCGCCGAGGCGTTTTCACGCGCCAGGCCCATCCCCCCGTCGTACACGGTGGCGGCCATAAACAGGATCAATAGCGGGCGAATACCGTAAAACGAGAAACGCTCCCACATCTCGGTGAAGAACAGCGAACCGAGCGGATAAGGATGGCCGAAGAAGGTTCGGCTCTCTTTTTGATTAACAGAGGATTGCATAATTCTCCCGAAAGGTATGTGTCGTGCTTGTAAACACCAGCATGTACGCCGAACGGTTACGTATCCGATCGATTTTTTACATGCGGCGAAATATTGGTTAACCATTTGATAACCAGGCGCTAGTTTTGTCTAGTACCGAACCCTGGACTTTAAGATGAAAATTCGACGATTGTCTACTTTCTTAGATATAAACATGGTTAAAAGCGAATAGTGATTGACATCACAAAGGGAAGGCAGGCCTTTTGAATGAGCGAAAAAACCCGCGACAGGCGCGGGTTTTAGTGAGTTCGGTAAGAATTATTTGCTTTTCTTAATGTGCTTAATCAAACGCTTACGCTTACGCATCTGGTTCGGCGTCAGGGTATTACGTTTATTCGCAAACGGGTTTTCCCCTTCCTTGAACTGAATACGGATAGGCGTACCCATCACGTCCAGCGACTTACGGAAGTAGTTCATCAGGTAGCGTTTGTAGGAGTCCGGCAGGTCTTTCACCTGGTTACCGTGGATCACCACGATAGGCGGGTTATACCCCCCGGCGTGGGCATATTTCAGCTTCACGCGACGGCCACGCACCAGCGGCGGCTGGTGATCTTCTGCTGCCATGTTCATGATACGGGTCAGCATCGCCGTGCTCTGGCGGCGGGTAGAGCTGTCATAGGCTTCACGAACGGATTCGAACAGGTTGCCTACGCCGCTGCCGTGCAGGGCAGAGATGAAGTGAACGCGGGCAAAGTCGATAAAGCCCAGACGGAAGTCCAGCATCTCTTTCACCTGTTCGCGTACTTCATTGCTCAGGCCATCCCACTTGTTGACGACGATAACCAGTGAGCGCCCACTATTAAGGATAAAGCCGAGCAGAGAGAGATCCTGATCGGAGATACCTTCACGTGCGTCAATAACCAGCAGCACCACGTTGGCGTCTTCAATCGCCTGAAGGGTTTTGATCACCGAGAATTTTTCCACTACATCAGTGATTTTCCCGCGCTTACGCACCCCTGCAGTGTCGATAAGTACGTACTCACGTTCATCGCGCTGCATTGGAATGTAAATGCTGTCGCGCGTTGTGCCTGGCATGTCGTAAACCACCACGCGCTCTTCGCCCAGAATACGGTTAGTAAGCGTAGACTTACCTACGTTTGGGCGACCAACGATAGCCAGCTTAATCGGCAGATCCTGCGGGTTGAAGTCATCTTCCGGCTCTTCCTCGCCTTCCTCTCCGGCTTCAAACTGTGCCCAGTATTCGGCGTCTTCGTCCACCTCTTCCGGCGGGTTTACTTCATCAACCCACGGCAGCAGAACGGTTTCCAGCAGGCTGGTGACGCCACGGCCATGCGAGGCCGCGATAGGATAAATATCACCCAGACCTAAAGACCAGAAATCCGCAACGGCCTGATCGGCATCAATGCCGTCAGTTTTGTTCGCCACCAGGAAGGTTGGCTTTTCGCGTGAACGCAGATGTTTAGCGATAGCGGAGTCCGCGGGCATCAGGCCAGCGCGCGCATCCACCATAAACAGAACCACATCCGCTTCTTCGATAGCCAGCAGAGATTGCTCTGCCATGCGGGTTTCTACGCCGTCTTCCGTACCGTCAATACCCCCGGTATCGATACAGATGAACTCGCGTCCTTCCACCTCTGCACGACCGTACTTACGGTCACGCGTCAGCCCCGGGAAATCCGCAACCAGCGCATCACGGGTGCGTGTTAAACGGTTAAAAAGAGTGGATTTTCCAACGTTAGGGCGCCCGACAAGCGCGACCACAGGTACCATGTTTGAAGCCTCATAAAATTCAAAATAACGTCGCTTTCGCAGCGTTTTTAAAAATGTCAAAACGGCTCCTGAGTGAACAGGAGCCGTTTAGTATACTACAACCGCCGTGTAATTAACGCGTGATCGCGTACAGCGTGCCGTCTTTTGCCTGAATCAGCAGTTTACCGTCAGCCACAACCGGGTCGGTCAGGAAGCCTGAGCCGTCCACTTTCTGCTGCGCCACGAAGCGGCCATTCTCTGGATCGATCCAGTGCATATAGCCTTCACTGTCGCCCACCACCAGGCTGCCGTTATACAGTGCCGGTGCGGTCAGCAGACGGTGCAGCAGATCGCTCTGCGTCCACAGCGTCACGCCACCTTCGGTGCTCAGCGCCAGCAGACGGTCGTTCTGATCCACCATATAAATACGGTTGCCGTCGACAATGAAATCGTTCACGGAACCCAGCTCACGTTTCCACATGATCTGGCCGCTACGCAGGTCCAGCGCCGTCAGGTTGCCGTTATACGCCAGCGCGTAAACCACACCGTCAACGATGACCGGCGTGGTGTCCACGTCACTCAGACGGTCGATTTCAGTTGAACCGGTCGCCTGGGAAATACGCTGCTGCCAGATCATCTGACCCTGCTGCATCAGTACTGCGCTGACACGACCGTTGTCACCACCCACAATGGCGGCGCCAAATGCAGTCGCCGGAGCAGATTCACCACGCAGAGACAGCGCTGGCATATCCAGGTTAACCGTCCATTTTACCAGACCATCGGCTTCGTTCAGCGCCTGCAACTGGCCGTTGCTGGTATGGATCAACACCAGGCCGTCGCTGACAACCGGACGTGACAAGGATTCACCGGCAACGCTGGTCTGCCATGCAACCGAACCGTCGCTGGCATTCAGCGCGTAAACCTGCGCTTTTTCGCTGCCCACATACACGTGACCGCCAGCAACGGTCAGGCCGCCAGAAAGCAGCGCAGGTTTACGGGAGAACCAGCCGTCTTTTTCCGCCAGGTTAATGGACCACACTTCTTTTCCGTCATCAGCGTTCAGCGCTTTAACGGTGCCTTTGCGATCGGCCGCATAGACCACGCCGTCAGCAAATGCCGGGTGCAGGTTGGAATAAAAATCGCCAATACCATCACCCACGGAGGTGTCCCAGGCGGTGGACGGAGTGAACTGGTTTTCAACCGTCGGCAGCGGGGACATTTTGACAACGTCTTCTTCGCCACTGAACAGTGAACAACCACTCAATAACGTAACAGAAAGCAGTCCTGGCAGAAGTAATTTACGCAATTGCATTGGGTCCCTCTCAGACGGACAAATTATTTATTTTCATCTGCATCATTTCGCTCAGCGCAGGTGAAGCTTTACTATCCACGCCAGCTTGCCACGCTTTACGCGCGCCCGCTTTATCACCCTTACTCAGCAGTGCTTCACCGCGAAGATCGGCGACAATAGCGGCAAAGCCATCACCTTTGATGGTATCAAGCGTTTTCAGCGCGTCGTCGGCTTTTTTCTGCTGAACCTGAATACGTGCCAGGCGCAGATTGATCACCGCTTTCAGATTTTCGTCACTGGCAGCAGCAAGCCCCTGAGACAGTTGCGCAGCGGCTTTATCCAGTTCGTTTTTATCAACATACTGCTGAGCCACTTCCAGCGCAGCCAGCGCACCGTAGGTGTTTTTGTTGTCAGCGGCAAATTTCTCCGCAGCCGTCAGCGTTTGCGGCTGATCGGCACGGATTGCGCTAACGGTGTTTTCGTAGTTCAGGGATGAACCGCGAGCAGAGTCAGCCTGATGATTGTTCCAGTAACGCCAGCCAACCAGCGCACCAACACCTAAAATAACCCCTACAACCAGTGCCTTGCCGTTTTCAGCAAAGAAGCGTTTAACCGCATCAACCTGGTCGTGTTCGTTCTCGTACATTTCCACGCAGTCCTTCTCCTTAGCCCAATAGAGTGCGCAAGTGCGCCGCAACGCCATCCTGCGTTACCGTAGTTTGCTCACCAGAGCGCAGGTCTTTAACCACCACTTCGCCGTTGGCCACTTCGGACTCACCCAGCACCAGTGCAATACTTGCGCCCCACTTATCGGCACGAGCAAACTGTTTTTTAAAGTTGCCGCCGCCGTGGTTGGTCATCAGCTTTACGTCCGGCAGCGCATCGCGCACGCGTTCGGCAAGCTGCATCGCCGCAGACTGCGTATCCGCACCTGAGGCCACCAGGTATATATCGACAACAGGATCGGCTTTAAATTCCGGATTAACTGCCTGAACCAGCAAAACAAGTCGCTCAAGGCCCATCGCGAAGCCTACAGCCGGTGCTGCGCGACCACCCAGTTGCTCGACCAGTCCGTCATAACGACCGCCAGCACAGACGGTGCCCTGCGAACCGAGGCTGGTGGTGACCCACTCAAATACGGTGCGGTTGTAGTAGTCCAGACCGCGCACCAGACGCTGGTTAACGGTATAAGCAATGCCCGCCGCTTCAAGCAGCTTGCACAGGCCAGCAAAGTGTTCGCGGGAATCCTCATCCAGGTAGTCACCCAGCGCTGGCGCATCGTTCAGCAGCGCCTGTACGTCAGGATTTTTGGAATCGAGTACGCGCAGCGGGTTGCTGTACATACGACGTTTACAGTCTTCGTCGAGCTTCTCTTTGTGTTGTTCCAGGAACGCCACCAGCGCATCGCGATAGTTCGCACGCGCTTCCAGAGAACCGATAGAGTTCAGCTCCAGGGAAACGTGCTCAGAAATACCGAGCGCACGCCACCAGCGGGCAGTCAGCATAATCAGTTCGGCATCGATATCTGGTCCTTGCAGACCAAACACTTCCACGCCAAGCTGGTTGAACTGACGGTAGCGGCCTTTTTGCGGACGTTCGTGGCGGAACATCGGGCCGATATACCACAGGCGCTGCTCCTGATTGTACAGGAGACCATGTTCGATGCCGGCGCGTACGCAACCCGCCGTCCCCTCAGGACGCAGGGTCAGGCTGTCGCCGTTGCGGTCCTCAAAGGTATACATCTCTTTTTCAACCACGTCGGTCACTTCGCCGATCGCGCGTTTGAATAACGGGGTCTGCTCTACAATCGGCAAACGAATTTCGCTGTAACCGTAGCTGCCGAGCACCTGCTTCAGTGTGCCTTCAATGCGCTGCCAGATGGCGGTTTCGCCAGGCAGATAATCGTTCATGCCGCGGATGGCTTGAATGTTTTTTGCCACGTTTATTCTCTTTCTATATACAAAAAAGAACCCAAAGAATGGGTTCAATCATACATGGGAAGCAGCCTGCTTCCCATCACGTTATTTTTCAACCTGCTGAACGCTGATGCGCTGCGCTTCGTCCATCATCGTCGCTTTTGCGCGAATGCGGGCTTCAAGCTGGTCGATCATATCACTATTATCCAGACGATCTTTACGAACGCCATCTTCATAGAGACCACTTTTCTTGTTACCGCCGGTAACGCCCAGCGTGGACACCAGCGCTTCACCCGGACCGTTCACCACGCAGCCGATGATGGAAACGTCCATCGGGGTGATAATGTCTTCCAGACGCTCCTCCAGGGCATTGACGGTGCCGATCACGTCAAACTCCTGACGTGAACAGGTTGGGCAGGCGATGAAGTTGATCCCACGCGCGCGGATACGCAGTGATTTCAGGATGTCGAAACCGACTTTGATCTCTTCCACCGGATCGGCGGCCAGGGAGACGCGTAACGTGTCACCGATGCCTTCAGAGAGCAGCAGGCCGAGACCAATTGCCGATTTTACTGAGCCGCTGCGCAGCCCACCCGCCTCGGTGATGCCAAGGTGTAGCGGCTGATCGATCTGTTTTGCCAGCAGACGATACGATTCAACGGCCAGGAAAACGTCAGACGCTTTCACGCTCACTTTGAACTGATCGAAGTTAAGGCGATCCAGATGATCGACGTGACGCATGGCGGATTCGAGCAGCGCCTGCGGCGTCGGCTCACCGTACTTTTCCTGGAGATCTTTTTCCAGAGAGCCAGCGTTTACGCCGATACGGATTGGAATGTTTTTGTCGCGGGCGCAGTCAACAACCATGCGAATGCGTTCTTCGTTACCGATGTTGCCTGGGTTAATACGCAGGCAATCGACACCGTATTCAGCGACTTTCAGCGCGATACGGTAATCGAAGTGAATATCGGCAACCAGCGGAACGCTCACCTGCTGCTTGATCAGTTTGAACGCCTCAGCGGCGTCCATGGTCGGCACTGAGACGCGAACAATGTCCGCGCCGACGCGTTCTAATGCTTTGATTTGATTAACCGTCGCTTCTACATCCGTAGTACGCGTATTGGTCATCGACTGGACGGCGATAGGCGCCCCATCGCCGATTGGCACGTTCCCAACGTAAATCCGTTTCGATTTTCTACGTTGAATAGGAGCCTGGTTATGCATGTAAAATCTCCCGCATTGCCCGTCTGTTACTGTGCTGCTGATTGTTCGGCATTAACGGTAAGACGCGCAACCTGGTTAGTTCTGATAAAGCGGCTCAGATCGACAGGTTTTCCTTGATACTGGATCTGTACCGCTGCCGGTGCGCCGATTTTAAGCTTGTATGGTGCCTGGCCCGTTAGATTTAACGTGCCATCTTTACGTTGCAGGCCGCTGAACAGCTTTTTACCTGTCGCGTCAGTCACTTCCAGCCAGCAATCAGCCGTGAAATTCATCACCAGCGCATTCGGGTCAACGGCAGGTGCCGCCGTACCCGCCGGGTCAGTTGGCAGTGACGCCGCGGTGTTATCTGCCGGTGCCGTTGCCGCAGGGGCGGTATCAACATTGGCCTGAGAAGGTGATACGACCGCGTTCTGATCCTGGGCCTGGGTAGCCGGTGCGGTATTCGCCGTCGATTCTGGCGTCGCCGCTGGCTCGGTTGCAGGCGTGCTGCTTGCTGCCGCCTGAGGTTCGCTCGAGGTCGCAGCCCCTTCGGTGCTCAGCGGCACGCTTTGCGCGCCGTTAGTACCAGACTGATTAAGCTCAGCGGAGGACTGATCGGCCATGGTAGTGATCTCTTCCTGTTGCGCTTTGTGGTTTTGCCACCACCATGCGCCCGTCAGGCCGACAACCACGAACAGGACCAGCCAGGTAAAGCTCATCAGCCAGCCATCGCGTTTTTTACGACGTTTACCCAAAGAGAAGCTTTGCATCGGCGCAACTTTTGCCGCACGCACAGGCGCCTGCTTCTCCATCATCGGCAGTAATTCGTCTTCAGGGATATGAACCAGTTTGGCGTAAGAACGGATATAACCGCGCAGAAACGTTGAAGCCAGATCGGCGGGCGCCTTATCTTCTTCAATGTCGCGAACGGTGGAAACCTTCAGGCACAGGCGTTCTGCAACGGCTTGCTGGCTGAGTCCGAGTTGTTCACGGGCGTTGCGAAGACGAACGCCAGTGGAGGGTGCTGCATTTTGATCGTGAGTGGCTTCAGTATTCATTCGCTACAACTACTGGTACGTGAAAATAAGGGTTCAGGTGCCGGTGAGTCACAATGCCACCCGCACCGCGAAACTTTAGGTCAGTTAACCTGGAACAAACAGTATAAGACTGTCGGGCCGCAGATGACAGCGCTGGCAGGCCTTCACGCTAAACTGTTGTTACGTCGTTACATACTGCCCGAAAGTCGTATGAAACGCACCGTAATTATTAATCAGTCGTGATGATTGTGGCTGGTTATTCAGTAAATTAATGCTTCACGGCGCAAAAAATGCGCCGTGTCTGCATAATAATCAAACGGTTTTAACCGCGATTGACTCACCCTGCATACGCTTACGCAGCGTACGTTTGGTACGGTCAATAACGTCACCCGCCAGCTGACCACAGGCTGCGTCGATATCGTCGCCACGCGTTTTACGTACGATGGTGGTGAAACCATACTCCATCAGCACTTTTGAGAAGCGATCGATACGGCTGTTCGAGCTACGGCCATACGGCGCGCCCGGGAACGGGTTCCATGGGATCAGGTTGATCTTACATGGCGTATCTTTCAGCAGTTCAGCCAGCTCATGTGCATGCTCGGTCCCGTCGTTAACATGATCCAGCATCACGTATTCAATGGTCACGCGGCCCTGGTTAGCATTCGATTTCTCCAGGTAACGGCGCACGCCAGCCAGGAAAGTTTCGATATTGTACTTTTTGTTGATCGGCACAATTTCGTCACGGATGGCGTCGTTTGGCGCGTGAAGGGAGATAGCCAGCGCAACGTCAATCATGTCGCCCAGTTTGTCCAGCGCAGGCACAACGCCGGAAGTAGAGAGCGTAACGCGGCGCTTGGACAGACCAAAGCCGAAATCGTCGAGCATGATTTCCATCGCCGGAACGACGTTGGTCAGGTTGAGCAGCGGTTCACCCATCCCCATCATCACCACGTTGGTGATTGGACGTGTACCGGTGACTTTCGCCGCGCCCACAATTTTCGCCGCACGCCAGACCTGGCCGATAATTTCCGACACGCGCAGGTTACGGTTAAAGCCCTGCTGCGCCGTAGAGCAGAATTTGCACTCCAGCGCACAGCCCACCTGAGAAGAGACGCACAGCGTGGCGCGATCGTCTTCCGGGATATACACGGTTTCAACACGCTGATCGCCAACGGCAATGGCCCACTTGATAGTGCCATCTGAAGAGCGCTGCTCTTCCACCACTTCCGGTGCGCGGATTTCCGCCACTTCTTTAAGCTTATTGCGCAGCACTTTGTTGATGTCCGTCATGTCATCAAAGTTGTCGCTGCAATAGTGGTACATCCATTTCATGACCTGATCGGCACGAAACGGCTTCTCGCCCATCTCTTTAAAGAACTCGCGCATCTGCTGACGGTTCAGGTCCAGCAGGTTAATTTTTCCATTTTTATTGGGAACCGCAGGAATGGCGACTTCGGAGGTATTCACTAATTCAGACATAATTTTTTCCGGCCTCGTTGTTACACGTTGTGGCCCTTGGTGGGTTGAAAAGAAACGCCCCGGTAAGCAGTCTGCTCGTCCGGGGCGTTGCATTGTACAAAGTCTGGCGCAGGGATGCCACGTTTGCACGCGGCATTTACGAAATTATTAGCGAGTGCGCGGGCACACTTCGCCTTCTGCAAAGAAGAACGCGATTTCGCGCGCAGCAGATTCAACAGAGTCGGAACCGTGGGTGCCGTTCTCGGTGAAGCTGTCTGCGTAATCGGCGCGCAGAGTACCTGCCAGTGCGTTGTCCGGGTTGGTTGCACCCAGCAGATCGCGGTGACGCTGTACCGCGTTTTCGCCTTCCAGTACGGATACCACGATTGGGCCAGAAGTCATGAACTCGACCAGACCGTCAAAGAATGGGCGACCTTCGTGCTCAGCGTAGAAACCGCGAGCCTGCTCAACGGTCAGGTGCAGCATTTTGGTGCCAACGATCTTAAACCCTGCTGATTCAAAGCGAGCGAAGATGCTGCCAATAACGTTTTTTGCCACCGCGTTTGGTTTGATGATGGAAAAAGTACGTTCAATAGCCATTGATAACCTCTGTAAAATGTTCTGTTGTTTTTGCATACCTGAGTATGGTGTGGCGCGGATTATAAAGAGCAATAGCGCCATTGCCTATGGTTATGCATAACATTTTTTTAAAATGAGACGAAGATTAGCAACAGCTCGTATTTCGCATGCCGTACTGATGGTGAAAACAGAGCGGACACTGCTTTTCATCAGAACTAAATGACCAGAAATGGCGGTGGCACGTCAAACAAACGGCTTCATATGCCGGTATGGTCACGCTTTTCGCTGTCCCGTCTGTTTGCGTCACGTTTATCGCCGCATGCTGGCATACCGCTTCGCAGCCGCCACACCCCGTACAGCGTCCGGTTTCCACGACCAGTTCAGCGTTCTCAAACCGAATCGCGTTTTCCGTACAACTCCGCCAGCACGCGCCGCAGAGTACGCAGGATTCGGTATCGAGAGTTATCTCTGCCTCGCTAAATGCAGAAAACGCCCTGCGCAGCTCACGCTGACCGGGCACGACGCAACAGACCCGGACATCCTCACGGGGAACGTGCATCAGCGCACGCCGGGCGGTATTTACCTCGTTGACGGGTATATGTTTAAACGCCCACGCTGCTTCACCACGTCGACGAAGCGCCAGATTCAGCCGGGCAATCGCCAGCAACCAGTCAGGATTCTGCTCCGCGTCGATACTGATAAAACGAACGTGGTGCTGCGCGTGCCACAGCAGAAGCTCATTCACCCCTGGCGCACGGTCAGTAAAAGGCCCAACAAGCGTATCGCCACACAGAAAACGTTTTCGCGGCGTGATGCCGGTGATGGCTTCAGCGGGGCAGACAAACAGGCAGTCACCGCATTCAATACAGTGGCTGTCATCAACCGAGACGCCGGTGTCGTTAAAAGAAAAAGCCTGCACGGGACAGACGTCCGCGCAGGCGCAGCAGGAAGAGTGGCGAAAACGGCGAAGGACGCACGCATGCGTCACGTCCATCGCCGGGGCAAAGGTTAATCCGCCCATCAGCCAATACTGAAGAAAACAAAGCGCAGCATTAGCTCACCCACAATCAGCAAGGCGCTGCCCAACAGCATTGTGCCTCGCGCCGCTTTTAAGCCGCCCGCAGCAAAGCACAGCATACCCGCAACGGAAACGCACCAGCTCAGCAGATGCACGGTTCGCAGTTGCTCCAGCATTTGTAACGGTGCGTGTGGGAACGTCACAACGGTGTTGTCCATAGCCGTAATATCTGCCAGCCAGACGGGCTGCATCACCAGACGTGCAATCACCAGCAGCGTGATAATGACAATCGCCGTTCGCACGCGAGTCTGGGAACGTGCCCCAACGGCCATGCAGGCTGAACCGATAATTCCCACCGAACCGATAAACAGCACCAGGGTATTAATGTGATGCCACGTCACCACGGATGCATGCATGTAGATCTGCGCCATGCAGAACACATCCACCAGCCCGACAAGACCTGCCACAACCAACAGCGGCTTCCAGCCTGGTTTTTTGACAAACATCAGCAGCGTTGCGAGGCCAAGTGCCGCAAGATAAAGACTGGCAAAGATAATCTCACGGCTCAGCCAGGAGCTGGATACGTGACGCAGCGCGTTAAACGCATTAAGTGGATAGCCCATGTGCAACGCGGAGGCGAGCAGACCGAGGCTGGCCAGCACAAACGCTTCGGCAGCCGGCAGCAGCACGCTGCGTTGCGTGCTTCCGAAGGCCAGCCACAGCGTAACGCCAACCGATCCTTGCAGGAACAGCGTAAAAATCAGCAGCGGTAACTCATGCATGACGTTTCCCCTCTTTCTCTGCGCCCTGATGCGCTTTGATCACCAGGTTCGGTTTGGTGATGGAGGAATCAGGCAAGCCTTTCACATCACAGACCGCACCATACTTCGCCCGCAGTTCATCAATCGGCCCGAATTTAATCGCTTCGAGAGGACAGGTTGCCACACAGACAGGCTGTTCCCCCTTCGCCTGTAGATCCACGCAGAAATCACATTTGGACATCTGCCCGGTCTGCTCGTTGAGCTGTGGCGCGCCGTAAGGGCATGACCACGCGCAGTAGCCGCAGCCGACGCACTTATCAGTATCTACGCGCACAATACCGTCCCCCGGACGCTTATGCATCGCGGTGGTCGGACAGTTTTTGGTGCAGATTGGGTCGGCACAGTGGTTACAGGAGATAGAGAGCGTGTAGGCAAAAACGTTATTGCTGACGCCGCCCTGCCCGGTCGGGATAAAGCTCCCGCCATTAACTTCGTACACGCGACGGAAACGACGTCCGACCTCAAGGTTGTTTTTATCTTTGCACGCTACCTGACATGCTTTGCAGCCCGAGCAGCGAGAAGAGTCGATATAAAAACCCAGCTGTTTGTCGCTTACCGGTGCGTAATGTTTAAACTGACTCATGCTTTAGCTACCTCCACCAGCATGGTTTGATGGGAATTCCCTTTCGCAAGCGCGGTAATACGTGCGGAACTGAGCACGTTCGCGCAGCCGCCCTTATCAATACCCTGCTCGTCCGGCTGCCACCAGGCACCCGCCTGCATGGCCACAACGCCTGGAATGATGCGCGGCGTGACCTCCGCCGGGATCTCGCAAATGCCGCGCGCGTTATGAATACGCACGGTATCTCCCTGCGCAATGCCGCGTTTTTGCGCATCCTGCGGGTTGATCCACAGCTTTTGCTGCTGCGCCTCAATTAACCACGGGTTGGCGTACTGGGTGGAGTTAGCGCGGTTTTTTCCTTTCCAGGTAATCAGCTGGAGCGGGAAGCGTTTCGCCAGCGCGTCTTCCGGCCCTTCATGGGCAGGCACGTAGTGCGACAGCGCCGGAATTTCCGGGTGATGCATGTCGTACAGACGCTTCGAGAAGATCTCAATTTTTCCGGACGGCGTCGGGAACGGATGATTCTGCGGATCGCGAATGTTGTCTTCAAAGGCGACGAACGGCGCGCTTTTGAAAAGGTGCTGACGCGTCTTCTGTAGCGTCGCGAAGTCCGGCAGGTTTTCGTCAGGCATGGAAAGACGCGTCTGCTCCCAGATGTGCTCAATCCACGCTTTTTCGTCACGCCCTTCGCTGAACGCGGGTTCGACGCCAAGCTTAGCAGCGACCTCCCGCAGCCAGTCGTAGTCTGAACGGCGTTCAAATTCAGGTTCAATGAGCTTTTCTGACAGGATCAGATAGCTTGCCGTGCCCCAGGTTTCGCCGATATTCCAGCGTTCCATAAAGCTGGTTTCCGGCAAAAGAAGGTCGGCGTATC
Source organism: Enterobacter cloacae complex sp.6700776 (assembly GCF_048284255.1). Classification (NCBI taxonomy): domain Bacteria; kingdom Pseudomonadati; phylum Pseudomonadota; class Gammaproteobacteria; order Enterobacterales; family Enterobacteriaceae; genus Enterobacter; species Enterobacter cloacae complex sp.6700776. The sequence continues at coordinate 51,848 of NZ_JBLVYK010000011.1, forward strand.
GGGCGCTCGGCGTCATAAACAGATCGCTTGCGACGATAAACTCGATTTTCGACTCGTCTTCCAGGACACGGGTTGCCTGATGAAGATCCGGGTTCTGGTTAGCCAGATAATTTCCCGCCAGCGAGAACAGGATGCGGATATTGCTGTCCAGCTTTTCGGCATCCTTCAGGCCGACGTCCGCGGTGACCTGAGAGGCATCGTCGGCGGCCTGCACCCAGTTCATCACCGATATTTTGGCTTTGACCGGGTTGTCCGGCATTTCTGGTCCGGCGGCAAATTTCCGGTTTGCGCAGCCGCCATAGCCTGCTGCCCAACCGCCTTTCACCCCGACGTTACCCGTGAGCGTAGCCAGCAACGTCGAGCCGCGCGCGGTGCGCTCGCCGCAGTTATGACGCTGCGGTCCCCAGCCCTGGATCAGCGCAGCGGGTTTGGTGGTTGCGTAGTCGCGCGCCAGTTGCCGAATTGTTTGTGCAGGCACGTGGGTGATTTTCTCTGCCCACTCGGGCGTTTTCGCCACGCCATCTTTTGCGCCGCTCAGGTAAGCCATCAGGGATTCATTGGCCGGAACGCCTTCTGGCATAGTGTCTTCGTCAAAGCCCAGGGTGTAGCGCTGAATAAAGTCGCGATCATGCAGGTTCTCCGTGACGATCACATACATCATCGCGTCCATCAGGGCGTTGTCCGTGGTGGGAAGCAGCGGGATCCACTGATCGGCCAGGGAGGAAACCGTATCGGAATAGCGAGGGTCGACAACAATAAAGCGAGTGCCGTTTTGCTTCATCTTCTGGTAGAAGTGGTTGCTGTGACCAAAGATCGTTTCCGTCGGGTTATGTCCCCAGAGGATGACCAGTTTGGTGTCCAGCAGCGTGTCCAGAGAACTGCCGCTGGCAGCGGTGCCATAGGTATACGGCGTTGCTGCCGCCGTGTTACCCATACTGACCGAGTGATAGCTTTCGAGATAGCCGCCGGTTAAGTTGAGAAGACGACGAACCATTTTATCGCCGGAAAAAGTCCCGCCGGACACAGCGGTGCCCACATGAACATAGCGTGAAGCCGCACCGTATTTTTGCGTAATAGTTTTTAATTGATTCGCAATAAGGGTGGTGGCTTCATCCCAGGTAATACGCTCGAATTTTCCTTCGCCACGTTTCCCTACACGTTTCATTGGGTATTTCAGCCGATCGGGATGGTAAACAAATTTCCGATAAGCCCGGCCACGCACGCAGGCGCGCATTACGGGCATTTGCGGATCCAATGCGTTATCCGGACGCGTAGAAATTCGGGTCACAACGCCCTCACTGACGTGAGCACGAATATCACACTTGCCGCCGCAGTCAAACGTACTACAGGTTTGCACCACTTTTTCTTCAGGCGTAGTGTCTGAAACCGCCGCGCCCTGTGCCTGTACTTTGCCGGTTTTGACGACAAAAGGCAGAGCGGCGAGCGCCGATCCTGCCTGAATAAACTGACGCCGGGATATGGCGGGAATAGTCCCCTCTCCCTGATGTTTATTTTTTTCCATTGCTCGTTCCTTAAAATAAAAACGCATTCTCGTTTTTTTTCAGGAACGGATATTGATAATTATCAAGCTAACTCTTGAGGAGTAACACTTAGCGATCTAACTCAAAATTGACCGTCGCCGTTTGTCCGGTTTCATCTAATACAACTAACTGATATTTACCCGGTAAATATAATTGCAGTGAATAATTCTTCTGATGTCCGTCCAGCGGTTCTCCATTCAAAAACCACCATCTTTGCCCCTCCCCGCCGCTGGTTGAAACGAACAGGGTCATGTTTTTCTCACCCGGAAGACGTTTAATTACCGCCCCTTCTCTGACGCCTGACAACATCAGCGGCGCCGCATTATGGTTATCCAGCGGAGGGCAAATCGCTGAACGGGCGGGGAGACGAGCAGCCCGTTTTTCGGCAGCAGGCAGCCAGGGCTCCAGCGGCAGCGGCCAGACATCCAGCACTTTTTCTGTCGCATCAGGACAATCCGCTGCGACGCGTTTGCCTTCTTTATCCAGCCAGACCGGGAAACGGATCCCGCGAATACCCTCTTGTTCCGGCAGCAGCAGCGTAGGCGGTTCACTGCCTTCCAGCAGCCAGGTTGACAGCCGACGCCGACAGTTTTCGTTCCCTTCAGGCAGGGACTGGCCCCCCGGCCAGCAAATCACGCCCCGTCCTACGCTTGCAGGACGCGGATCGCGCGGCAGACGGGCTTCATCCACCATCGAGCGGGACTGAAGCATGTTATTGACCTGATTCAGGAGCGGAACCGCGCTGGCGAAACCAAACTGCCCGGCAACGGGCGTGCCGTCCGGACGTCCGGTCCAGATTCCAATGACATACCGGGCGTTCAGCCCGATGGCCCAGGCATCCCGGTAGCCGTAACTGGTGCCCGTTTTCCTCGCCAGCGGCGCAACCTGGGGCAGCGCACTGTCCGGCAGGGGCTGTGCTTCACTGGCGAGAATGCGACGAATGATCCACGCCGCCCCCTGCGACAGCAGCGGACGTTCGATCAGCGGATCGCCCGGCTGTAAACGCAACCGGCCCGCCTGCCCCTGCCGCGCAAAGGCACTGTAGGCGGCAGCGATATCAGCCAGGCGTGCCCCAGCGCCACCCAGGATCAGGGAGAGGTTGGGCTGCGCACCCGCGGGGAGTATGAGCGGTAATCCCGCGTTGCTCAGCATGCCTGCAAAACGTTTTGGGCCGTACGCTTCCAGTACCTGCACCGCAGGCAGGTTGAGGGAACGCACCAGGGCTTCGCTCATGCTGACCGGCCCATGGAAACCGCTGTCAAAGTTGCCGGGGCGATAATCCCCCGTTTTTCTTGGAACATCCTGTAATAACGAAGCGGGATGGATCAGGCCATCGTCCAGCGCCATGCCATAGATGAATGGCTTGAGGACCGATCCCGGCGATCGGATCGCATTGACCATATCCACGTGACTAAAGCGACTGTCATCATTGATATCTACCGAGCCTACCCAGCCACGCACTTTCATGGATGTATGATCCACGACGATCATCGCCAGTGAACTGCGGGCAGGCAGGCGCGATTTCCAGTTAATTGCCAGCTCTTCAAGCTGTCGTTGCAAAGCTGCATCCAGCGTGGTGACTATTTTTGTGTCGCGGCTTTTACTCAACATCATGCGGGAAAAGAGCGGCGCCAGCTGCGGCATCTGCCGGGGGGCCAGCCAGACCGGCTCTTCACGGGACTCTTTCACCTGCTTCTCAGACCAGACGCCCTGAGTCAGCATGCGGTCGAGCACTTTGTTCCGCGCCGCTTCGGCACGTTCCGGCCAGCGGTCGGGGCGCAGACGGCTGGGTGCCTGTGGCAGTACAGCCAGCAACGCCGCGTCGGAATAGCTCAGCTGAGACGGCGGTTTGCCAAGATAAGTCCAGCTTGCCGCGCCCACGCCCTGCAACGTGCCGCCAAACGGGGCACGGTTGAGATACAGCGTCAGGATTTCACGCTTGGAGAGATGCCACTCCAGCTGCATCGCCCGCCACAGCTGACGAATTTTACCGCCAAAGGTACGCGGATGCGGATCCAGAAGACGTGCCACCTGCATGGTAAGCGTGCTCCCGCCAGAAACCACTCTCCCGGCGGTGAGATCCTGCCAGGCGGCACGCAGTACAGAAAGCGGATTGACGCCAGGGTGATCCCAGAACCAGCGATCTTCATACTGGATCAGCGCCTCAAGATAGCGTGGGGAAACCTCTTCAATGGTAACCGGATAGCGCCAGATGCCTTCGCTGTCGGCAAAACGCCACAACGGAACACCCTGCTCATCCACGACCACTCGCGCAGGGTTGACCTCTTTCAGGGGCAACGGCCACACGCGGTCAGCGGCGACAATCAGCCCCCCTGAAAAGAGAAGCGCTCCCGCAAGCCACAGCCAGCGGGAGCGAATCAGGCGTGCTATCTGCATCTTACGGAACAACGATCAGCGGGCCACTGGCCGACCCCGTTGCCCGCCACTGCGGAACGTACATGGACTCGACCATCGGAACAGGCACCTGATAGGTTCCCGGCGTAACGGCACGGGCCAGGTAAACCAGCGTGACCGGCTGACCTTCATTGACCGGCACGGCGGCCACAAAGCGATCGTCGCGGAATTCCATGTGCTGAATATCAGACTGTTGCATCTGATTCAGCAGGTTTTGCACTTCACTGCCGCTGTCCTGCAAGCTGGCGCTGCTGCTCGCCAGATTCTGGTTTTCCAGCTCCAGACCTGCCGGGAGCAGATCCACCACCAGCGCATCCGGTACGTTCTGGCTGGCCTTCACTTCCAGCCACACCAGAACCAGCTCACCGCTCTTAAGTGAAGAGAGCGACTTGCTGCTGCCGTCTGTCGCCAGGATATGACGTTCAATCTGCAAGACGTGAGAAGATGGCTGGGGCGCATACTCCGGATAGCCAGTAGTGTCCAGTCGTACCCACAGCGGCGTCGTGCCGGTATTCGTCACCTGCAAGGCACCAGGCTGGTCGCCGTTCAGGTTTTCTACCTGCGCTTTATCACTGCTCTGGGTCTGTTCAGAGAGGGTGGTCGTTGCCTGCCACGCGCCTGACAAGGTTTGCAGTGAACGTCCAGCCAGGAACAGCGCATTGCTCTCCTGGGTTGACAGCCAGCGCTGGCTGAACGCGTCTTCAGATAACGCGTTCAACAGCCTGTTTTGCGCATCCGGCAGCAGCTTGTACTCTTCCAGCAGGGAGAGCATCAGGGCATTATCACGCAGCTGGCTGCCGTAATCCGCCATCCAGTTTCGGCTGTCGTTACGGGGTGTTTTGAGAGCCAGATCCAGCGCCTGCTGGCTGCGCGGTGTATCCCCCATCAGTTTGAGTGCCATGCCCAGCTGCATCAACGGAAGCCCGGAAGCGGCCTGAGCGTGACGCTCCCAGATTTCACGCAGTGCACCGAGCGGCGCTTTTTGCTGACGAGCCAGCACCAGCGAAGCATACGCCTGGACAGCAAATTTGCTGGCCTGGGTGTCGTCGCTGTAGCGGATGGACATCATCCCCGGATCCTGTAAATAGCGCAGCAGTCGGCTGTTGGCGTTATTCACCGCCTCGGCAGGCACGCTGTAACCCTGCTCCCCTGCCCGCACCAGGAAGTCCGTAACATAGGCGGTCAGCCAGTACTCTTCCGGGCCGTTTTTATCCCACAAGGCAAAACCGCCATCGTCACGCTGCATTTGCAGCAGACGGGAGATGCCGATATCAATGGCCGCACGGCGTTTATCGTCGGTGTCGCCTTTAATGCCCAACGCCGTAAGCTGTGCCGCGTTGGTGTAGAGGGACGGGAACAGGCCGCTGGTGGTCTGCTCAAGACATCCGTATGGATAGGCCTGAAGTTCACGAATGTAGCGCGCCAGGTTCAAAGGTGGTTTACCGCTGAGCAACAGCTGTCCCTGTAGCGTGGCAGGCGAGAAACCGTCGATATGCTGTGCTGGCGCGCTCCAGGATTCGCCAGGGTTCAGCATCGTGCCCGTATTCACCGTTTGCGCCGGGAATGCGGGGCGTACACCAATTTTCCAGCTCTTCTGCTGCGGCGCAAACGTCTCACCAGGGAGCTGAAGCCCCGTCACCTGAGCAGTTACTTCACCATCGCCATAGCCTTCCAGCGCGCGCACCGGAATAAACAGAGTGCTACGAGCGCCAGGCGGCAGCTTAACCGGCTCTGGCTGAGCACCTTCGAGCGACACCTTACCGGTTGCGGTTAACGCAATGTTCAGCGTTTGCGACTGGTCAGTAAGGTTGGTCAGGTCCAGCGTCAGGCGAGAGGTATCGCCACTTGCGAGGAATCGCGGCGTGTTAAGCTCGGTGATAATCGGAGCCGCCACAATGATTTTGCTTTCGCTGCTGCCGAAATCGTCTTCCGTCCAGGCCTGCGCCATCAGACGCAGTTCGCCGTTGAAATCACCGATCGGCAGCGTGATGGTGCCTTCACCGTTGGCATCAAGCGTAACCGGCTGCGCCTGCTGAGCAATAATGGTGACATGGTTCACCGGTGGCTTACCGCCGCGTTTCAGTTCATCGCCGTCTCCGCCAAAGCGCAGTGCGGCCAAACGTCCCTGACCTTCAATCACCTGGCCGTAAACATCATAGATGTCCGCGCCATAGCGCTTCTGACCGAAGAAAGCTTCCCACGGATCCGGCGTGACGTAGTCGGTAATGTTCAGCACGCCGCTATCAACAGCCGAGACCAGCACGTTCACCTTCTGTGGCACAGCCCCCTCTTTTACGCTGGCTTTCACTTTCACAGAAAGCGTCTGGTTCGGACGCATTTTTTGTGGGTTATCAAGTGCGATGCTCAGGCGACGATTTTCGTCCCCCATTGGCAGATGCAGCAGACCAACCGCGCGTTTTGGCGTGGCGGATTTAGATTTATCGCCAGGACGAACCACCAGCGTGCTGAGGTAGAGATCGTGACGTTTCCAGGCCTTATCCACCGGAATGGCGAGATCCAGACCGTTAACCGGTACGTCGATCTCTTTCCACCACAGTGGCCCTTCGCTGGATTCGATCATTGCATAGCCCTTGCCTGCGGCCGGCGCTGCAATATGCAGGTTGATGGTATCGCCTGGCTGATAGGATGGCTTGTCCAGTTTCAGCGTCACACGATCCGGGCGTGCAGCACCCGTGCCATCGCTGTTATCCTGCCAGCTGTACCCCGCCCAGAAGCGCACGCTGCTGACCATGCTATCAGGGGCTTTCACTTCCAGACGGTATGAGCCCCACTCCACCGGGAAGGTGACTTTACCGGTTTCATCGGCCTTGAGGTTAAGTTCCTGCTCGCCCTCAACCAGATCTTTTTGATCAAACTGAGACTGCCAGCCCTCGCTCTCGGACCAGTTCCAGAAGTAGTCGCGACGCTCACGGACCAGACGCACCTGCAGACCAGATACCGCTTTTTTCGCCCCGCTGGCATCGGCATAGACGATGTCAAAGCTGGCGTTGCCGTTCTCATCAACAATCGGCTGGTTGACGGTGGTATCGGTGCGGTAGTCGTACACGGCCTTGCTGGCGAACTGTGGGCGGATCCCCGGAAGTTCAGCCGCAGGCCAGATAGCCTGCTCGGCGCGTCGCGTTACCGGACGCCCGCCTGATTCCAGCAGGCTGGCTTGCAAAATCAGTTGCAGCGGCGAGTGCACCTCTTTCCACTGGCTTTCGGTGGTAACCTGTCCGCGCCCCTGTTCGTCCAGCGTAAGCTGCACTTCATCCAGGCTGCGGCTCAGGTTCTCCTCGGCAATATCACCGAACTGGAAGCCAGGCAGTGCAGGCACCGCGTCACGCAGCGGACGCAGGAAAAGCAGGCCTTGCAGAGAATTACCGTTAGCCGGCGCGCCATACAGGTAATAGCCCACAACGTTAAAGTCCACATCCTCCTGCGGGGAAACCGGCGTTTTTTGCCCGGTCAGATTCAGCGCCATACGCTCAGGCATAAAATCTTCGACGTGGAAATCCCACATGCGCTGCTGGTTATCCCCCGTATTCGCGCGAATATGCCACATGCCGGTCTGGGCGCTGCTATCAAGCGGATAGTTGAAGCGATAGAGACCGTTCTCAGGTTGCACAACGACCGTACGCGCTACCTGGCCGTCCGGACGCAGCACGTCAAGTTTTACAGGCTGCTCGGGAAGCGGTTTGCCATCGCTGTCGCGAAGCAGGCCGTTAAGGATCACCGTTTCACCCGGACGATAGAGATCGCGCGGGCCAAACATAAAGAACTGTTTGCTGTAACCCGGGTTACCGGCGATATCAAACTCCGCCAGATCCAGCGCCGGAAGTTTGAGGTCAAGAAGCGTGGTCTGGCCATCTTTACTGGCCAGGATCAGCGCGGCTTCTTTATCGGTTTCCAGTTTCGCATGACCATCGGCGTCGCTGTTCGCCTCGGCCAGGGTCTGTCCTTTATCGTTCAGAAGGGTAATGGTCACGCCTGACTGCGCCGCACCGTTTTCAAGACTCTGGGTGAAGATGTCCAGGCGGTTATGATAACGGTGAGCGGACAGCCCAATATCACTTAAGGTAAAGAGCGTCGCGGCGTTACTGTAGTTATAGTGACCAGCCTGATTCATCACGGCGATATAGACGCCAGACTGCTGGAGCGGCTTAATATCTTTGAGCGGCAGGAGCAGTTTTTCACGCGTGTTGCGCGCCGGGTTGAGGTCGAAACGGCCGGTGTAGACCAGTTCCGCCATCTTCAGCAGGTTGTCAGATTCCCAGTTGGTCAGCGAGTTACGGTACTCCCACTGGCTGACAAACGAGGCCAGCGACTCCGGCTTAACGCGGTAGAAGTTCACGTCCACATTGTTGACGTTGAGCGCCATCACCGGCAACCCTTCCACCACTTTACCCGGCAGCAGCGATCCGCGGCTGGCGAATCCGACCGTCGGTTCAACATCCCGGGTGGTGATCGCTTTTTCATAGTCAATGCCGAATGTCGCTTTGTTCAGCGCGAGCAAATTACGCTCGACGGTGACGACCAGATTACGATTCGGCTCCAGATGGCGCAGGCGCAGCTCTTTGAGATTGGGGGCCAGTTCCCAGGCGCCGTCCACTTTGCCACTTTTTTTATCCACCACATGCACCGTTTTCGCAAAATCCTGGCTGGGATCCAGCGGGACAGAGAAGGTCAGAACCAGTGTCGCAGCACCGTCGAGTTGCACTTCAGAGGCATCCAGCAGCGTCAACGCCTTACCCTGACTCTGCGCGGCCAGCTTAGCCAGCTTTTCAGGATCCGGTTTTGCCGGGGTTTTCTGTTCTGATGTAGTAGACGCTGCGGGGGCAGCGGCCTGAGGTTTGTCATCGCTGTTATCACAGCCGGCAAGCGTAAAGGTGGTGAGCAGCGCGAGAGAGATCGCAGCTAAGCGAAACGGTTTCATCCTATGTCCCTGGCCTGAGGGGCCTGTTGGTCGTCGTCCGGATAAGTATTATCCGCAAGTTTCGTTAATACAAAAAGTCCAATTTTATAACCTGGAAAGCGCCTCGCAGAATGGCATCGTACTCGCATGCGAGGGTGGAACCGCGATCACACAGCGTAACGTAACATGTTACCTTTCGCGTCATTTGTTTTTAAAACAAGAAGATAGCTGGATAAGCTCGCATCATGCCTGCTAGTTTTATGACCATGACGCACCCCGAGTGCGCGGTTCAATAAGAGAGAAAGCCATGAAACGAGCCGTGAACGCCCTACAAAATTTCGGAAAATCACTTTACGGACCTGTACTTATCTTACCTATCGTCGGTCTGTTTATCGCCTTTGGGAATGTGCTGGGTAACGGCAATCTGGCCGAGTACCTGCCGTTTCTCGGCCATCCGCTGATCCAGAGTGTCGGCCAGCTGATCGCCAAATCTGCCGTGTCGGTGCTGGTCAACCTGGCGCTGGTGTTTGCCGTCGGGATCCCCATTGGCCTGGCAACCCGAGACAAAGGCTACGCGGCGCTGATTGGGCTGGTGACCTTTATCGTATTCATTAACGCGATGAACGTGACGTTACAGCTTCAGGGAGAACTGGCCCCTGCAGAGCAGATGAAAGCCGCCGGACAAAGCATGGTTCTGGGCGTCCAGGTGCTGGAGATGGGCGTTTTCGCCGGGATCCTGACCGGGGCGCTCTCCGGTTATCTGTACAACAAATATTCCGGTGTCCAGTTTAACGGCGCGATGGCGATATACTCCGGCCACTGCTTTGTCGCGATTGTGATGTTGCCAGTCTCTATGCTGCTCGGCGTGGTCATGAGCGAACTCTGGCCGTACGCACAGCATGGAATAAGCGCCCTGGCGCTGGCGATCAAAGGGTCCGGTCCGTTTGGGGTGGCGATCTACGGTTTCCTTGAACGCATTCTGGTGCCGACGGGCCTGCATCATCTGGTCTATACGCCGTTCCTGTATACCGAACTGGGCGGTACGCAGGAGGTGTGCGGTACGGCTTACCAGGGCGCGCGCAATATCTACTTCGCCGAGATGGCCTGCCCGGACGTGAAGCAGCTCAGCAGCACCGTGGTGTGGGATGCTCGCGGCATCAGCAAGATGTTCGGCCTTCCCGCCGCCGCGCTGGCGATGTACATGACCGCGAAGCCAGAGCGTAAAGCGATTGCGAAAGCCATTCTGATCCCGGCGGCGCTGACCTCGCTGCTGGTCGGCGTAACCGAGCCGATCGAGTTCTCTTTCCTGTTTGTCGCCCCGCTGTTGTTCGTGGTGCATGCGGTGCTGACCGGCATTGGCATGATGCTGTTCACCCTGTTTGGCGTTCACGCCATCGGCGCCAACGGAATTATCGATTTTATTCTCTACAACCTGCCGCTCGGCACGGAAAAGTCCAACTGGCCCATGTACATCGTGGTCGGGCTGATCATGTTCGCCCTTTATTTCGTGGTGTTCCGCTTCCTGATTCTGCGTTTCAACATGAAAACGCCCGGTCGTGAAGATGACGATCGGGAGACGCGCCTCTACAGCAAGCAGGAGTACCAGGCGAAGGGCAATAACGACGGGCTGGGCGAATCGATCGTTGTGGGTCTGGGCGGTCGGGAAAATATAGAGGTAGTGGATAACTGCTACACCCGCTTACGCGTCACGGTGAAGGACGTCGCCATCATCGACGAACCGCGCCTGAAAGCGACCGGCGCGAAAGGGATAATCAAACAAGGTAACAACGTTCAGGTGGTCTACGGGCTGCATGTCAAAAAAATGCGAGAAGCCGTTGAGACGTTTCTCTGAAAGGAGCTAAAGATGTTTACACCCCCATTTATTCTGTCGATTGCCGGCGGCGGTAGCACCTACACGCCAGGTATTGTGAAAAGCCTGATGGTGCGTCTGCACGATTTCCCTCTGGCAGAGATCCGCCTGTATGACATCGACGAGGCGCGCCAGAACACCATTGCGCCCGTGGTGGAAAAGGTCATTCGCGACCACAGCCAGAGCATCAAATTCACCGTCACCAGCGATCCGGAGGTGGCCTTCAGCGGCGCGCATTTTGTTTTTGCTCAGATGCGCGTCGGACAGTACAAAATGCGCGAGCAGGATGAAAAAATTCCGCTGCGCCACGGGGTGGTCGGCCAGGAAACCTGCGGACCCGGCGGGCTGGCATATGGCCTGCGTACTATCCTGCCGATGGTAGAGCTGATCGATAGGGTGGAACGCTACGCGCACGAAAAGGCGTGGATCGTGAACTACTCCAACCCGGCGGCGATTGTCGCTGAGGGCGTGCGTCGCCTGCGCCCCAACGCACGCGTGCTGAACATCTGCGATATGCCTGTCGCCGCGATGCGCAATATGGGCGCCATTCTGGGCGTGGATCGTCATAAACTGGAGGTGGACTATTTTGGCCTCAACCACTTCGGCTGGTTTACCCGCGTGCTGGTGGACGGCGAGGACAAATTACCGGAGCTGCGTAAACATATCGCGAAGTTTGGCCTGCTGACGGAAGACGCGGCCAAAACCGACCCGCAGCACTCGGATCCGTCATGGGTGAAAACCTGGCGCAACATCAAGCCGATTATGGATAACTTCCCGGAGTACCTGCCGAACCCGTATCTACAGTACTACCTGATGCCGAACCAGATTGTGGAGCATCAGAACCCGGACTATACCCGTGCCAACGAAGTGATGAACGGACGTGAGAAAAAGCTGTTAGCCGCCGCCGAAGAGTACCAGCGCAGCGGAATTTTACCGGATGCTTTCCACGTAGGTGTTCACGGCGAATTTATCGTCGATGTCGCCTGCTCGCTGGCATTCAACCTGCGCCAACGTCATCTGGTGATGGTGGAAAACCGCGGGGCGATTACCAATCTGCCGTACGATGCGGTGGTGGAAGTACCTGCCTATATCACCTCCGAAGGGCCGGAGCCTGTCCGCGTGGGTCAGGTGCCGTTGTTCCACCAGACGCTCCTGCAACAGCAGCTCGCTTCTGAACAGCTGCTGGTGGAGGCAACCATCGAAGGCAGCTACGAGAAAGCGTTGCAGGCGTTTACCCTGAACCGCACCGTGCCGACCATGGAGCACGCGAAAGCGATTCTGGATGAGATGATCGAAACCAACCGCGACTACTGGCCAGCGCTGCAAAAGGCATGGCAGGACGGTGAAGCGGTGAAAAAATAGGGGCTTGCTCGCGAGTTGAACGTGGTTAACTTGTCGGTGTCAGAAAAAACACCGACAATCCTTTTTTACGGAAAAGAATGGAGGCAACCATGTCCACCTCATATTTTGTCGCCGCCGACTGGCTGATTGAGCACGGCGACGACCCGGAAGTTCAGATTATCGACGCGCGCATGGCCCCTCCGGGCCAGGAGCATCGTGACGTTCCCGCTGAATATCGCGCAGGGCACCTGCCTGGCGCGGTTTTTTTCGATATCGAAGCCCTCTCCGATCACACCTCTCCCCTGCCGCACATGCTGCCTCGTCCGGAAGCGTTTTCCGTGGCGATGCGCGAGCTCGGCATCAGCAAAGACAAACATCTTGTTGTTTATGATGAAGGTAATCTGTTTTCCGCGCCGCGGGCGTGGTGGATGCTGAAAAACTTCGGCGTGGAAAAAGTGTCGATTCTGGCGGGCGGACTTGCAGGCTGGAAGCGCGACGAACTCCCGCTTCAGCAGGGTGACGTCACGCTGCCGGAAGGCGAATTCGATGCCACGTTTGACGCACACGTGGTCAAGCGCCTGACCGACGTTCTGGTCGTGAGCCACGAAAACACGGCGCAAATCGTCGATGCGCGTCCCGCTCCACGCTTCAACGCTGAAGCGGATGAGCCGCGTCCGGGACTGAAACGAGGACATATCCCGGGGGCGCTGAACGTGCCGTGGGGCGATCTGGTGTTTGAAGGCGAGCTGAAAACCACCGATGAATTGCGTGCCATTTTTGAACGTCAGGGCGTGGATTTGCATCGTCCGGTTATTGCCAGCTGCGGCTCCGGCGTGACGGCCTGCGTGGTGATCCTGGCGCTGGCAACCCTTGGCGCGAATGACGTGACGCTGTATGACGGCGCCTGGAGTGAATGGGGTGCACGGGACGATCTGCCGGTAGAACCGGCTAAATAATGGATAACCGCCTGGCAACGCTGTTAACACGCGGGTCGTCACTGACCCGCGCGGAGTATCGCGTCCTCGCCCACCTCACTGAGCATCCGCTGCTGGTGGGCAATATCACGGTGCGCGAGCTGGCGCTGGCGACATTTGTTTCCACCGCGACGATTATGCGGCTGTGCCAGAAGCTGGGCTTCAGCGGATTTAGCGAGTTTATCTGGCACTGCAAGCAGCTGCTTTCTGACACGCCGCATATCACCGTACAGTCTGCGCAACATGCAGAAATGCCCGCGCTTTTTGCCCGGTTTATTGCCAACTATCAGCAGACCTTCCAGTGGGTTACCCAGGACAAACGCCAGCAGTTTGCCAGCCTGCTGCGCCAGAAAGAGAGCTTCTTTCTCTACGGCGCCGGGTTTTCATATCTTTTTGCCGAGTACCTGACCAAGAAGTTGCAGGTGCTGGGAAAAACCGCGTTCATCTCCGGACCGGGGGACAGCCGGAATATTTTTCTCAGCAACGCCGCACGCTATCAGGTATTTATTGCCGTTTCGCGCAGCGGCGAAACGGAGCAGGTGCTGGATAAAGCGCGGATCGCCAAAAACGTCGGCATGACGATCGTCGCGTTTACCCGCGCGTCGGCCAATACGCTGGCAGGTATGGCCGACGTGCATTTTGCCCTCTATGACGAAGCGGTACATTTCGCCGCCGAAGCCGCAGGGGTGACGTCGTTTGAGTCGAATCTGGTGCTGCTGATGGATTTACTGTTGCTGGAAGCAACGGGGTGAAGGTCACCCCGCCGTAATCAGATAATGCGGTTGGTCTTGAGATCGCGCAGGAAGCCGCCCCAGCGACGCTCGTAGAACGGGGTGATGTGCTCGGTAATAAAGTGGCTGATGCCCTGCTCACCTTTCTTCACCTGACAGATATCAATCGGCTCATCGCCCGGGAGCGTGTCGGTCGCTACGCTTCCCGCCCCCTGGATGATCTCGTCGATATCGCCATCGGCCTCAATTCCAATCAGCAGAACAGGCTTTTCGTCAGCGCTCTCTTTGATGGAGCAGAGGAACGCGCGTTTTACCGGCTTGATGGTTTTAAACAGCGTGGTCAGGGAGTCAATCATCTGCGCGGGCGGCTCGGCCACTTCAGACAGCAGCAGCGTTTCGCCCCCTTCCAGCACCTCCTGGGTGCTGAGCGGGTTGCCCTCGTCACCAATCAGATGGCTGATTTCACGCGGAGTGAACTCTTTCCCTGTCGGCAGTTTGGCGTTGAGGAACAGCGTCTGCCCCAGGGTCATTTCGAACAACGTGCGCACCGGCATCACCACGAACGCCTGTTCGTCTTCTACCGCTTCCTGCAAGGCCTCGAGCGAGGTAAAGAACGGGATCACCGACGTGCCGTCGTCTTTCTCCCAGTGCAGCAGATCCAGCGCGCTGTCTTCGACAACCTGCTCCCCTTCCGCGGCGGTGCCCGGCACCCAGACGGTGGATTCCAGCAGCGTGCGGAAAAAGGCCGGACGGTGGGCGGGCTCGGTCGCCGCCTGCTCCAGCAGGGTTTCTAATTCGTTTTTGGTTTCTGACATAGTTTGGCTACTTCACAATTGCCCGGTGGCGCTACGCTTGCACGGGCCTACGGGTTTTGTAGGCCGGGTAAGCGTAGCGCCACCCGGCAAAAAAGATCACTCAGCCGTCAGCAGGTTCGCCACGGTACGCACACCCAGACCGGTTGCGCCTGCTGACCACTGCTCAACCGCCGCTTTACGGTAGGTTGCGGAGCAGTCAATGTGCAGCCAGCCTTCATGGTAGTTCTCAACGAAGTGAGACAGGAAGCCTGCTGCTGTGCTGGCTCCCGCCGGGTACGCCGCGCTCGCGGTGTTGTTCAGCTCGGCGAAGTTAGACGGCAGCTGGCTGCGGTGGAACTCGGCCAGCGGCAGACGCCAGAACGGCTCGTTTTCCGCCGCCGCGCTGGCCAGCAGGCGAGCGGCCAGCTTGTCGTCGAAGCTGAACAGCGCATGGTAATCGTTGCCAAGGGCAGTTTTCGCCGCGCCGGTCAGGGTCGCCATGTCGATAATCAGCTCCGGCTTCTGCGCAGAGGCGTCGATCAGGCCATCGGCCAGCACCAGACGGCCTTCGGCATCGGTGTTCATCACCTCAACATTTTTACCGTTGCGGTAGCGAATGATGTCGCCCAGCTTGAAGGCATTGCCACTCACCATGTTATCCGCGCAGCACAGGTAGAGCTTCACGCGTTTGTTCAGACCACGGGTGATGGCGAACGCCAGCGCGCCGGTAATGGTCGCCGCGCCGCCCATGTCGGACTTCATGGAATCCATGAACGCGCTCTGCTTCAGGCTGTAACCGCCGGTATCGAAGGTGATACCTTTCCCGACCAGACAGGCAAAGACCGGCGCTTCTTTATCGCCGGTTGGGTTGTAATCCAGCGCCAGCAGGACCGGAGGACGCTCGGAGCCACGACCCACGGTGTGGATACCCATGTAATTTTGTTCGCGCAGGTCTTCACCTTTGGTGATGCGGTAGGACATCTTGTCGTCCGCCACGCCGCACAGCAGGTCAACCGCGCGCTGCGCCAGCTGCTCAGGCCCCAACTCTTCCGCCGGGGCGTTGATGGTGTCGCGCACCCAGTCGATAATTTTCAGGCGGCTTTCCAGCTCTTTCTGACCGGCTTCATCGAGGTTCGCCCACTCAATTTTACGGGTGCCTTTCGGCCCTTTGTAACCCGCCCAGAAAGCCCAGCTGCGGTCTGTGTCCCAGCCTTCGCCAGCCAGAGTGACATGCTTAATGCCCAGGCCGTCAATTTTACGCGCGGCGCGCTGGATCAGGCCCAAATCATCGTTACCCGTCAGGTGCAGGGTAATACCGTCGTTATTGATGCTCCAGGTGGCTTTCTCGCCCCAGCGTGCGTCGGCTGGCTGCGTGGAGAGCGTAATCTTCATCGCTTCGGTCATTTTATTTGTCCTTATTAGCAAACGGGCCGCCTGAAGGCAGCCCGTTAAGTGATTTAATCTGCTTCATCTAACCAGACTAACAGAATCGCCTCCAGAATTTTTTCATTGGATGCGTTTGGATCGTCGTCAAAATCCTCTAAATCGCAGATCCACTGATGCATGTCGGTGAATCGTACGGTCTTCGGATCGAGATCCGGGTTCGCGTCGTAGAGCGCTTCGCCGATTTCACGGCTGTCTGTCCACTTCAGTCCCATATTAATGCTCGCGTGCGTGGTTGATGGTGTAGCGTGGGAATTCCACGACCAGATCTTCATCGGTCACCGCCGCCTGGCAGCTTAAGCGGCTGTCTGGCTCCAGACCCCATGCTTTGTCCAGCATGTCGTCTTCGTCTTCGGTGCTCTCGGCGAGAGAATCAAAACCTTCACGCACGATGCAGTGGCAGGTGGTGCAGGCACAGGATTTTTCACAGGCGTGTTCCACTTCGATACCTGCACGCAGGGCTACATCGAGAATGGTTTCACCGGTCTTCGCTTCCAGAACAGCGCCATCCGGACAGAGGTCCGCATGAGGCAAAATAACAATCTTTGGCATATTAAACCTCGTCCACGGACTGGCCTTTCAGCGCGACGCGGACAGATTTGTCCATGCGGCGAGCAGCGAAGTCCTGGGTTTGTTTATCAACGTTTTTAATGGCTTCTTCTATTGCGTCAGCGTCATTGCCTTCGGCGACTACGCTTAAGCGCGCGGCAGCCTCGTCAATCACCTGGCGCTCAGCGGCGCTTAACAGCGCGGCGTCGGCAGCGAGCGCGCCGTTCAGGCTCTCCAGCACGCGTGCGGCTTCCACTTTTTGTTCCGCCAGCATACGCGCCTTCACATCCTGCTCGGCGTAGCTCATTGAGTCCTGAATCATGGAGGCGATTTCGCCATCGGTCAGGCCGTAGGACGGCTTCACCTGAATGGACGATTCGACGCCGGTGGATTTTTCCATCGCCGTCACGCTCAGGAGACCGTCCGCATCCACCTGGAAGGTGACGCGAATATGCGCCCCGCCCGCCGGCAGCGCCGGAATTCCGCGCAGCGCAAAGCGCGCCAGAGAGCGGCAGTCCTGCACCAGCTCGCGCTCGCCCTGCATCACGTGGATGGACATCGCGGTCTGGCCGTCTTTGAAGGTCGTAAACTCCTGCGCGCGCGCCACCGGAATGGTGGTGTTACGGGGAATGACTTTCTCCACCAGGCCGCCCATGGTTTCTAAACCCAGAGACAGCGGGATGACGTCCAGCAGCAGCATTTCGCTGTCCGGCTTGTTGCCGACCAGGATATCGGCCTGGATAGCGGCACCCACGGCAACCACTTTGTCCGGGTCGATAGAGGTCAGCGGCGTGCGGCCAAAGAATTCCCCTACGCGCTCACGTACCAGCGGCACGCGGGTTGAGCCGCCAACCATGACCACTTCCAGCACCTCGTTAGCCTCAACACCCGCATCTTTCAATGCGCGACGGCAGGCCAGTAGGGTACGCTTAACCAGAGGCGCAATCAGTTCGCTGAACTGGTCGCGGGTGATCTCACCCTGCCAGCCTGCGACGTTCACGCTGACGGACTGCGCATCGCTCAGGGCGATTTTGGCGTCGATGGCCGCATCCAGCAGTTCACGCTGGACGCGCGCATCGCTGCGATCGCTGATGCCCGCCTGCTCGCGGATGTAGTCCGCCAGCAGATGGTCGAAGTCATCGCCGCCGAGCGCGGAATCCCCGCCGGTGGCCAGCACTTCGAACACACCGCGGCTTAAGCGCAGGATAGAGATATCAAACGTCCCGCCGCCGAGATCGTAAACCGCAATCACCCCTTCCTGACCGGAATCGAGGCCGTAGGCAATGGCTGCCGCTGTCGGTTCGTTCAGCAGACGCAGCACGTGCAGGCCCGCCAGACGCGCGGCGTCTTTGGTGCCCTGACGTTGTGCATCGTCGAAGTAGGCCGGAACGGTGATTACCACGCCGTCCAGATCGCCACCGAGCGTCGCCGTCGCGCGCGCCGCCAGCGCTTTGAGGATGTCAGCAGAAACACGAATCGGGTTCAGCAGACCGGCAGATGTCGCAATCATCGGCAGGCCGTTTTCGCTGGCCTGTAACTGGTACGGCAGATGCGGATAACGGGTCTGGATATCCGCCAGCGAGCGGCCCATCATGCGCTTAACCGAGCTGATGGTGTTAGCCGGATCGCGCGCGGCATTGGCGCGGGCATCAAAGCCGACAGCGTGACCCTGCTGCTGGTAGTGGACCACGGAAGGCAGCAGATGGCGGCCCTGCTCGTCAGCCAGCGTTTCCGCCTGGCCGCTACGCACGGTCGCCACGAGAGAATTGGTGGTGCCCAGGTCAATACCGACCGCCAGACGACGCTGGTGCGGTGCGGCGCTAAAGCCTGGCTCACTAATTTGTAATAAGGCCATAATTGCTTCCGAAATTAAAAATCGAGCAGCTTTTCTTCGAGTTGTTCAGCACTGCTTCGCAGTTTATCGAGAAAACGGAGTTTGCGCACAGTGTCTGCCGCCACGTCCCAGGTCTCGTTGTTCAGTTGCTCAACCATCTGCTGATGGCGGGTATCGAACATGCCCTTTACGCGCTGGAGAAAACGTTCCAGACGCGCTTCGTCTTTAGCCTGTTCAATTTCATCCAGCTCTTCGCGAAGCTCCAGCTGCTCCATCAGAAACGCGGTGTCGCGCACGGTATGCTGTTCGCTCGCCAGATCAAAACCGTGGAGCGAGAGCAGATATTCTGCACGCGCCAGCGGATGACGCAGCGTTTGCCAGGCCTGGTTGATGGTTGCGGAGTGTGATACCGCAGCCAGCTGCTCTGCCTGCGTCCCGCTGGCGAATTTATCCGGATGGTACTGACGCTGGAGATCCTGAAAACGGATCGTCAGCGCCTGGAGATCAATCGGGTATTGAGCGGGTAGTCCGAAGAGAGTGAAGTAATCCATAACAATCTCAGGGGTAGCCTGTTAGAACAAACCCCACGCGTAGCACAGCCACGGTGGGGTTATACCTTCTTACTTCGCGCTGCAGATGCGTTGTCTGCGCTCGTTCACCCCAGTCACTTACTTAAGTAAGCTCCCGGGGATTCACTCGCTTGCCGCCTTTCTGCAACACGAATTAATCGGTATAACAGCGTAACGCGGTTAAACGTGGAAGCTTTCGCCGCAACCACACTCGTCTTTGACGTTCGGGTTCGTAAATTTGAACCCTTCGTTCAGGCCTTCTTTTACAAAGTCCAGCTGAGTGCCGTTGAGAAATTGCAGGCTTTTGCCATCGACCACCACCTTCACGCCCTTGTCTTCAAACACGGTGTCATCAGACGCCGGTTCGTCAACAAACTCCAGTACGTAAGCCATACCAGAACAGCCGGAGGTACGTACGCCCAGTCGCAGGCCAAAGCCTTTACCACGGTTCGCCAGAAAAGAGCTTACTCGCGCGGCAGCGCTGTCGCTAAGGGTAATCGACATACTCAAACCTCAATTATTTTGCTTCACGTTTGCTTTTGTAATCCGCAATGGCGGCTTTGATCGCGTCTTCTGCCAGAATTGAACAGTGAATTTTCACCGGCGGCAGTTCGAGTTCTTCAGCAATGTCCGTGTTTTTGATTGCCTGTGCTTCGTCCAGAGACTTGCCCTTCACCCACTCGGTGACCAGGGAGCTGGAGGCGATAGCAGAACCGCAGCCGTAGGTCTTGAAGCGCGCGTCTTCAATGATACCTTCATTGTTGACTTTAATCTGCAACTTCATCACGTCGCCACACGCTGGCGCGCCAACCATACCGCTACCGACAGATTCGTCGCTGTTGTCAAAAGAGCCAACGTTGCGCGGGTTCTCGTAATGATCGATAACTTTTTCGCTGTATGCCATGATTGAATTCTCCTTATGTACCGATTAGTGATGTGACCATTCAATGCTGTTCAGATCCACGCCCTGCTTGAACATTTCCCACAGTGGAGAAAGGTCGCGCAGACGGCCGATGGAGTTACGAACCAGTTTGATGGTGTAGTCAATCTCTTCTTCGGTAGTGAAACGACCTAAAGAGAAACGGATAGAGCTGTGCGCCAGCTCGTCAGTCATGCCCAGCGCACGCAGCACGTAGGATGGCTCCAGGCTTGCAGACGTACAGGCAGAACCGGAAGAAACGGCCAGGTCTTTCAGCGCCATGATCAGCGACTCGCCTTCAACATAGTTGAAGCTGACGTTGAGGATGTTGGGCGCGCCCTGCTCGAGATCGCCGTTCAGATAGACTTCTTCCATATCCTTCACGCCGTCCCAAAGACGGTTACGCAGCGTACGCAGGCGTGCCATCTCGCTTTCCATCTCTTCTTTCGCGATGCGATACGCTTCGCCCATCCCCACGATCTGGTGAACAGGCAAAGTACCGGAACGCATGCCGCGCTCGTGACCGCCGCCGTGCATCTGTGCTTCGATGCGGATACGTGGCTTACGACGAACGTACAGCGCGCCGATGCCTTTCGGGCCATAGATTTTGTGACCGGAGAAGGACATCAGGTCCACTTTCAGCTGGCTCAGGTCAATAGGCAGTTTGCCCACGCTCTGGGTCGCATCCACGTGGTAGATGATGCCGCGCGCACGGCACATTTCGCCGATGGTGGCGATGTCCTGCACAACACCGATTTCGTTGTTAACGTGCATGATGGAAACCAGAATGGTGTCATCACGCATCGCCGCTTCGAGCTCTTTCAGGTCGATGATCCCGTTGCTCTGCGGCGCCAGGTAAGTCACTTCGAACCCTTCACGCTCCAGCTGACGGCAGGTGTCCAGCACGGCTTTGTGTTCGGTTTTGCTGGTGATGATGTGCTTGCCTTTTTTCTGATAAAAGTTGGCTGCACCTTTGATCGCCAGGTTGTCGGATTCGGTCGCACCGGAGGTGAAAACAATTTCACGCGGGTCGGCACCGACCAGGTCAGCAATCTGATTACGGGCGATATCAACCGCCTCTTCAGCATGCCAGCCAAAACGGTGTGAACGGGAAGCTGGGTTACCAAAGTTTCCGTCCAGGGTCAGACACTGCATCATTTTCTCGGCAACACGCGGGTCCACCGGCGTGGTTGCGGAGTAGTCGAGATAAATCGGTAATTTCATTGCTCTATAAACTCCGTACATCGCTTCAATGCAAGGAATCAGGCAACCGGCTGGATGTACGACCGAGTACGCGGGGTGTGACCACCCCGGCCTGATTCTGAATACTTATCTTTTTAATTACGCGCGCAGTTTAACGTCGATGGCGTCCTGCGTGCGGGTGCTGCGTTGTGAATCCTGACTGTGCTGACGACCAGAAACATCCAGAACTTCCTGGTTATTAACCAGCTCACCCAGGGTGATGTTATTCAGGAAGCCGGTCAGACGGTCGCTCAGATCGCGCCACAGCGCGTGGGTCAGGCATTTATCGCCGCCCTGGCAGCCGCCTTTGCCCTGGCAACGGGTCGCGTCAACGGATTCGTCAACTGCGCTAATCACTTCGCCAACCGCAATACTGCCCGCGTCTTTACCCAGCAGATAACCGCCGCCCGGGCCACGAACGCTGGACACCAGTCCATTTTTACGCAGTCTGGAGAACAGCTGTTCCAGATAAGAGAGGGAGATCCCCTGTCGTTCAGAAATATCAGCCAACGGAACCGGGCCCGCTTCGGAGTTGAGCGCAACGTCCAGCATCGCGGTCACGGCATAACGCCCTTTAGATGTCAGTCTCATGTCTTACTTAACCTCAAACTCGCCCCTGCCCGGGGTTTTTTATTGTAAAATGGGGGTATTGCATAGCAGGGCCAAGTCTGACATTCCTGACTAAATTGGTCAACTATTTACTTGACTGTTTTAGTCAGGTATTTAACCTTCTGTGCCGTATTTTTTGCCCGGCGGCGCTGCGCTTGCACGGGCCTACGGGCTTTGTAGGCCGGGTAAGCGAAGCGCCACCCGGCGAACACACGGCACTACTCTTTATTCTTCTGCTCAATCGACGCCAGGATCCCGCGCAGGATGTTCAGCTCCTGGCTTTCCGGACGCGCGCGGGTGAACATACGGCGCAGCTTGTTCATCACCTGCCCTGGATGGCCTTCACGGATAAAGCCGGTAGAGAGCAGCGTCTGCTCCAGGTGGCCGTAGAAGCGCTCCAGATCGTCCACCAGCGGGTAGGCCGTCTCTTCTTTAGGTTCGACCGGTTTTTCCTGCGTCGCCAGCCATGCCATGCGCACTTCGTAGGCAATCACCTGCACCGCCATCGCCAGGTTCAGCGAGCTGTATTCCGGGTTTGCGGCAATCGCCACGTGGTAGTGACACTTCTGTAGTTCCTCGTTGGTCAGGCCAACGCGTTCACGACCAAACACCAGCGCAACCGGCGCCTGTTCCGCTTCTGAGATACTTTTCAGGCCGCATTCGCGCGGGTCCAGCATCGGCCAGGGCAGCGTACGGGAGCGCGCGCTGGTCCCCACCACCAGACTGCAACCGGCCAGGGCTTCGTCCAGGGTGTCCACAATCTGTGCATTCCCGATCACGTCGCTGGCGCCGGCCGCCAGCGCAATAGCCTGAGAGTCTGGTTTCACCAGCGGATTAACCAGCCACAGGTTCGTTAAGCCCATGGTTTTCATAGCGCGGGCCACAGAGCCCATGTTGCCGGTGTGCGATGTTTCGACCAGCACGATTCGAATGTTTTGCAGCATAATTTTTAGATGTCTGGATTCAGTGTCTGAAGAATATTCGGGCATATTATCATAAACGAGAGACATAATCCGATCCCGCTGCTATACTCTGCGCCGATTTTCCTGTTCTTTAACATCCAGTGAGAGAGACCGATGCATCCGATGCTGACCATCGCCGTGCGCGCAGCGCGCAAGGCGGGTAATGTAATTGCCAAACACTACGAAACCCCAGACTCCGTAGAAACCAGCCAGAAAGGCAGCAATGATTTCGTGACTAACGTCGATAAAGCCGCCGAAGCGATTATTATCGAAACGATCCGCAAATCTTACCCGCAGCACACCATCATCACCGAAGAAAGCGGTGAACATGAAGGTACCGATCAGGATGTTCAATGGGTTATCGATCCACTGGATGGCACCACCAACTTCGTTAAGCGCCTGCCACACTTCTCTGTGTCTATCGCAGTACGCATCAAAGGCCGTACTGAAGTCGCCGTTGTTTACGATCCAATGCGTAACGAACTGTTCACCGCGACCCGCGGTCAGGGCGCGCAGCTGAACGGCTACCGTCTGCGCTGCAGCAATGCACGCGATCTGGACGGCACGATTCTGGCGACCGGCTTCCCGTTCAAGGCGAAGCAGCACGCAACCACTTATATGAATATCCTCGGCAAACTGTTCACCGAATGCGCGGACTTCCGTCGCACCGGCTCTGCTGCACTGGATCTGGCCTACGTGGCGACCGGCCGCGTTGACGGTTACTTTGAGCTGTCACTGAAGCCGTGGGACTTCGCGGCGGGCGAGCTGATCGCACGTGAAGCTGGCGCGATTGTTTGTGACTTCACCGGCGGCCATAACTATATGTCTACCGGCAACATCGTTGCAGGTAACCCGCGCGTTGTTAAAGCCATGCTGGCAAACATGCGTGAAGAACTGAGCGATGCGCTGAAGCGTTAATCCAGTCTGTTAAGCCCGGTGGCGCTACGCTTACCGGGCCTACAAACCCCTCAGGTATGGCTAAAAAGGCCGCAACCCCCTTCCCACCGGCACCGCACTTATCCACATCGTGACCGCAGCCACCAGCAGAATCACCCCGCCCGCCAGCGCAAGCGTCGTCCAGCCAACCTGTCGCCACAATACCGGCGTTTTATTGCCGCTGAGTTTTACCGCCAGCTGACGGAAGCTGTGCACCAGCAAGGCTAACGAAGAGATAGTCAGAGATGTTCCCGCCGCCATCGCCAGCGCCGAGATCATGCCCCAGCCAAATACACCTATCACTTTGCTGAACAACAGCACCATGATTGCGCCCGAGCACGGACGCATCCCCATTGAGAGAACAATCATCAGGCGCGCATGCCAGTCGTCACCATTCTGTAATTGTTCCTGCGTCGGCAGATGCTGATGCCCGCACCCGCAGTTTTCATGGTGAAGGTGATGCGGCGTAAAGATTTTGAATTTTGGTTTTTGCAGCAACGCGCGCAATTTTTTCAGCGCCCTCAGGCAGAGGATCAGCCCCAACACGCCTACCAGCGCGTAACTTCCCTTCTCCAGCCAGAAGCTGCTCATATGCAGCTGGCGGGCCGGGAGCTGTAGCAGCGAAAGGACGACCACGACCAGCGCAATTGCCACACCGCCCTGAAGTAAAGAGGAAGCCAGCGTCAGGCCGATACTCGATTTCAGCTTCGACGGATGGGTGGCAAGCCAGGTCGTGATGACGATTTTGCCGTGCCCCGGCCCCAGGGCATGCAGCACGCCATAGATAAAGCTGAACGCCAGAAGAGAGCCGCCCGCTTTGGACGGATTTTCCGCCACGGCTTTCAGCAGCCCGCTCATCTGCTGATTAACTTCCCGCTGCCAGAGGATACTTTTCATCATCACCTGCGGCCATGCCTGCCACAGCCAGAGCGCGCCGCCAGACGCTAACAGCAAAAAGAGCGCCAGAGGCCAGAGGTGCAGCCAGCGACGCGGCTTACTGACGGGAGAGGAGATCACTGACATTGCAACGTCACCTCCTGCGCAAACTGTTTTCCTAATTCCATGTCTTCTGGGGGCGCATCTTCTTTATCAAGGGAAACGGCAAAGTTCAGCGTCTCTTCACTGGGCATCGGCGTGTGCACGGCAATTTTGCAGCTTTTTTGCAATATTTCTGGCAACTGTACGTCGCTGTCCTGGGCGTAATGCATATCGACATAGTAGGTTGGGTCAAACGTGGAAAACCTGTACTTCTGCCCGGCCAGCGGCTGAGGGTGCGCCAGCGGAAGGATAAACGTCAGCACCGCCTGATGGCCGTCGCGGGTCATACCGTACTCCGTGGGACGGTTAAGAAATTTCACCTTTTGTCCGTTGTGCCAGAACTCGGTGAAGTAGTGCTGACCCAGCACGTTGGCCATGACTTCCGCCGCCAGCTTTTTCCAGATCTCGTCGCCGGGCTTTGCGTTTCCGGCATCGTACAGCAGGTCGGCGGAGGTGATTTCATCCATCGTCCAGCGCATCTTCAGGCCGCTGAGCTGTGTGCCGTCCGTCACCAGTTCGGTTTTCAGGCTGATAAAGCTGTGAGGATGTGCGCTGGCGGCGGAGGTGATAACCGCCAAAAATAACGCTGTCACGCTTTGTTTAACTGTTTGCATCAATTCCTCACGTCAAAAATTCTGTGATGTTCGCCAGCAATCCTGAATGAAAGGCCTGCCGGCGCGCTTTTCAGCGCCCATCCTTTAGCTATTCTTATCAAACATTCACACTGGATACCCGACAGATGATGACGACGCTTGAAATTCCATCTGTGCTTTCCAGTTCGCAGCGCCGTTGCCAGGTGCTTTTGATGCTTTACCTGCCCGATGCTGCCGTCACCGCACAGAGCATAATCGCTGCCAATGGCGTGGACGACGTCCTGGCACGGCAAGATATAGCCGAGACACGCGATGAAATCCAGCGCTATCATCGGCTTGATATCGTCACGCACCATGACGGTTGCTACCGTATTGAGGGCTCCGCCCTGAATCAGCGTTTGTGCCTGCTGCACTGGCTGCGCAGGGCGCTTCGGCTGTGTCCACATTTTGTCGCCCAACAGTTTACCCCTGCCTTAAAAACCGCGCTCAAACAGCACGGCATTGCCCGCCCGCTTTATGACGATGCGAACCTTCGGGCGCTTATCAACTTTTGCGCGCGCAAGCTTCAGCGCCAGTTTGAGTCCCGCGACGTACAGTTTTTACAGCTTTATCTGCAATATTGTCTGATTCAGCATCATCTGGGCAATACGCCGGAGTTTTCACCCGTTCAGCGCAGCTGGACGCAATCGAGAGGGGAATACTTTACGGCGCAGGAAATTGTCCGTCACTGGAAACGGCGCGTCCCGCAGGGAACGCACTGTGATGAACAGCTGTTCCTGGCGCTGCTGTTTATGATGCTCCGCACACCCGACCCGGTACTGGATAAACACCAGCAGGATCAGCGCCTGCGTCGGGCCATCGTGCGTATGATTGCCCGTTTCCGGGCGCAAACCGGGATGAACTTCAGCGATGAGCAAGGGCTGACCGATCAGCTGTATATTCATCTGGCTCAGGCGCTGGACCGCTCCTTATTTGACATCGGCATCGACAACAGTCTGCCGGAAGAGATCCACCGTCTATACCCCCGGCTGCTGCGCACCACTAAAGAGGCGCTGTTTGAGCTGGAAGCCGAATTTGGCCTGCGATTCTCCGGTGAAGAGATGGCTCTGGTGGCGGTGATTTTTGGTGCCTGGCTGATGCAGGAAACCGATCTTCATGAAAAACAGGTGGTCCTGTTAACGGGGGAAGATAAAGCCTGCGAGGAGTTAATTGAGCAGCAGCTTCGCGAGCTAACGCTGCTGCCGCTCAATATTCGTTATCTTAGCCTGGAAGCGTTTAAGAAGGAGGGCGCCCCCCGCGAGGCGGCGCTGGTTATTACGCCTTATCCAACCGCCCTGCCGCTGTTCTCGCCGCCGCTCATTCATGCCGTTGAGACCCTGAACACGCAGCAGCAGGAACATATTCGCGTTATGCTCGAATCTTAGTTACGTGCGAGCAGCGACTTTAGGGCGGATGACGATGGCCGGTAAAGCGACCAGCGCCATTACCCAGAACACACCGTGGCCCAGGTACTGATAGAGGAAACCGGCAAATACGGTCATCACCGCAATACTGCCGCCCATCGCCACCGCTGAATAGACTGCCTGAAGACGAATAACGTCACCACCCTCTCGCGCCGCGATATAGCGCATCGCCGCCAAATGGCAGACGGTGAAGGTTCCGCAGTGCAGAATTTGCGCCACAATCAGCCACGGCAGATCCGTCGTCCAGCCCATGATGCCCCAGCGCGCTACGCCGCAAACGGCGGAAAGCAGCAGCAGGTCACGCGCCCCGAAACGACGGAACAGTTTTTGGCTCAGCGCGAAGATAATGACCTCCGCTACCACGCCGAGCGACCACAGGTAGCCTACCGCAGAAGCCGAGTAGCCCGCCCCCTGCCAGTAGATGGCGCTGAAGCCGTAATAGGCCGCATGCGCCCCCTGAAGCAGACAGACGCAGGCCAGGAAACGCCAGCTTTGCGCCACCAGCGAGCGCCAGGCGGGCCAGCCAGCGCTCTCCTGATGGCGGCTTTCGCCCTGCGGCATCACCGACGGACGCAGCAACATACCGAGCAGCATCGAGGCGATGCCGAGCGTTAACAGGGCCAGAATGGCGCGATAGTCATAGAGGCTGACCAGTTTCCCGACCAGCGCAGAGCCAATCACGAAGGCAATCGATCCCCACAGGCGCACGCGTCCATAGTCCATGGTGATCTGCTTTTGCCAGGTGTTCGCCAGGGCATCCGTCAGCGGTACCAGCGGGGAGAAGAACAGGTTAAAGCCAACCATTACCACCATCAGCCAGGCAAACTGATGGCTGACCCAGAAGCAGGCCGCAAAGACCAGCGTCAGCAGGGCCAGAATTCGCACCGCTTTAATCAGTAAGGAGGGATCGCTGACGCGGGGCGCAATCAGCAGACTACCCAGGAAGCGTGCCACCAGCCCCGCGCCCAGCAGGATGCCGATGGTCTCAGGCGTCAGACCAATTCCCTTGAGCCAGACGCTCCAGAAAGGCAAAAAAATACCGTAACTAAAGAAATAGGTGAAATAGCTGAGCGCCAGCCAGCGCGTGGAATGCAAGACCATGAATCCCTCCCGAAATGGAGGCGATAGTCTGGCGTTAATCCCTGACTTTAGCAAGTCGTTAGCGCGCTATAAATTAACTAAAAATTAACATCATCACCAGCCGTACAGCGTATGGCGAGAGCGGTAAAACTGTATTACGTTTATAAGACATCGCCTGAAGAGGTCGTTTGCCATGAACAGCTTACGTTATTTCGATTTCGGATCCTCTCGTTCTCTCCTGCTTTTAATTGCCCGCATTGCTATCGTGGTCCTGTTTATTATTTTCGGTTATCCCAAGCTGACGGGGTTTAGCGGCACCGTTCAGTACATGACGTCGCTCGGCGCCCCCATGCCCATGCTGGCCGCGATTATTGCGGTGGTAATGGAAATCCCCGCCGCGATTCTGATCGTTCTGGGCTTTTTTACCCGCCCCCTCGCGGTAATCTTTGTCTTCTATACGCTGGGAACGGCGGTGATTGGTCACCACTACTGGGATATGACGGGCGATGCGGTTCTGCCAAATATGATTAACTTCTACAAAAATGTGAGTATCGCTGGCGGCTTTATTTTGCTGGCGATTACCGGGCCGGGGGCCATCTCCCTCGACCGACGTTAGCCCATAAAAAAAGGCCGCATGAGCGGCCTTTTTCAGTTCTGTAACGCAGAGAATTATGCGTACACCGGGAAGCGTGCGCAGATGTCCAGAACTTTACCTTTAACGCGCTCGATAACCGCGTCGTCATTGATGTTGTCCAGAACGTCACACATCCAGCCGGCCAGCTCTTTCACTTCCGCTTCTTTAAAGCCGCGGCGAGTGACGGCCGGAGAACCGATACGGATACCGGACGTCACGAACGGGCTCTTCGGATCGTTTGGCACGCTGTT
Organism: Enterobacter cloacae complex sp.6700776; assembly: GCF_048284255.1. NCBI lineage: Bacteria > Pseudomonadati > Pseudomonadota > Gammaproteobacteria > Enterobacterales > Enterobacteriaceae > Enterobacter > Enterobacter cloacae complex sp.6700776. The sequence goes on from NZ_JBLVYK010000011.1 coordinate 80,551, forward strand.
TTTGTTGACGGTGATGTTGGCGCGGCCGAGGGCTGCGTCAGCTTCTTTACCGGTCAGGTTCTTATCAACCAGGTCCAGCAGGAACAGGTGGTTTTCAGTCCCGCCAGAGACCACTTTGTAGCCACGGTTCAGGAACACTTCCACCATCGCTTTGGCGTTTTTAGCAACCTGCTGCTGATAAACCTTGAACTCTGGCTCCATCGCTTCTTTCAGCGCGACAGCTTTCGCGGCGATAACGTGCATCAGCGGGCCGCCCTGGGCGCTTGGGAACACGGCGGAGTTCAGCTTTTTGTACAGCTCTTCGTCACCGCCTTTCGCCAGGATCAGGCCACCGCGTGGACCCGCCAGGGTTTTGTGGGTAGTGGTGGTCACAACGTGCGCATGTGGAACCGGGTTCGGGTAAACGCCTGCCGCAATCAGACCGGCAACGTGCGCCATGTCGACGAACAGGTACGCGCCGATGCTGTCAGCGATTTCACGCATTTTTGCCCAGTCAACGATGCCGGAGTAAGCAGAGAAGCCACCGATGATCATCTTCGGCTTGTGCTCTTTGGCCTGCTTCGCCATGTCTTCGTAGTCAATTTTACCGGACTCATTAATACCGTAAGGGATGATGTTGTACAGTTTGCCAGAGAAGTTAACCGGAGAGCCGTGAGTCAGGTGGCCGCCCTGCGCCAGGTTCATACCCAGAACGGTATCGCCCGGCTGCAACAGCGCGGTGTAAACAGCGAAGTTAGCCTGAGAGCCAGAGTGCGGCTGGACGTTCGCGTAGTCAGCGCCAAAGAGTTCTTTCGCACGGTCAATCGCCAGTTGCTCAACGATATCAACGTATTCGCAACCGCCGTAGTAGCGCTTGCCCGGATAACCTTCAGCATATTTGTTGGTCAGCTGAGAACCCTGCGCCTGCATCACGCGCGGGCTGGTGTAGTTTTCGGAGGCGATCAGTTCGATGTGCTCTTCCTGACGTACTTTTTCCTGCTCCATAGCCTGCCACAGTTCGGCATCATAATCGGCAATGTTCATTTCACGCTTTAACATCCGCATCTCCTGACTCAGCTAACAAGTAAATTTTTGGCCTGAAAAGGCAGTCCTGTTGGACGACGGGCAACAGTATAACTGAATAGTTCTGCGATAACAGGTCTTGACAAACGATTTTACGCAAACGTTTACCTCCACGCCACGCAAGGGTTTGAGCAATAAAGCTCTCGCCATTTTCAACGGATTTCTTTTCAGCTTTGTGATGCATATTTTTCACGATGCAAAGAACCATTTACATTGCAGGGGTATTTTTATAAGATGCATATAAAATACATCATTAAAGTAACATCAGAAGGAAGCTGCTATGCTCGACGCCCAAACCATCGCTACCGTGAAGGCCACAATCCCCCTGCTGGTTGAAACGGGTCCTAAACTGACCGCTCATTTCTACGATCGCATGTTCGCGCATAACCCGGAGCTCAAAGAGATTTTCAACATGAGCAACCAGCGTAACGGCGATCAGCGCGAAGCGCTGTTTAACGCTATTGCCGCCTATGCCAGCAACATCGAAAACCTGCCGGCTCTGCTGCCTGCGGTGGAAAAAATCGCGCAGAAGCACACCAGCTTCCAGATCAAACCTGAGCAGTACAACATCGTGGGCAGTCACCTGCTGGCAACCCTGGACGAAATGTTCAGCCCGGGCCAGGAAGTGCTGGATGCCTGGGGTAAGGCATACGGCGTGCTGGCAAACGTGTTCATCAACCGTGAAGCGCAGATCTACTGCGAAAACGCCAGCAAGAATGGCGGCTGGGAAGGCACGCGTGCTTTCCGCATCGTTGAGAAAACCCCGCGCAGCGCACTGATCACCAGCTTTGAGTTTGAGCCGGTAGACGGCCAGCCAGTTGCCGATTACCAGCCGGGGCAGTATCTGGGCGTCTGGCTGAAGCCTGAAGGCTTCCCGCACCAGGAGATTCGCCAGTACTCCCTGACCCGCAAGCCAGACGGCAAAGGCTATCGCATTGCGGTTAAACGTGAGGAAGGCGGTCAGGTATCCAGCTGGCTGCATAACGTCGCCAGCGTGGGTGATATCGTTCATCTGGCCGCGCCAGCGGGTGATTTCTTTATGGCGGTGGAATCGGGTACCCCGGTGACGCTGATTTCCGCAGGTGTTGGTCAAACGCCAATGCTGGCGATGCTGGATACGCTGGCAAAATCAAACCACAGCGCGCAGGTTAACTGGTTCCACGCGGCCGAAAACGGTGATGTGCACGCCTTTGCAGATGAAGTGAAAGCGCTCGGAGCGGGTCTGCCACACTTTACCGCGCATACCTGGTATCGTTTACCCACGGAAGCTGACCGCGCAGCGGCACGTTTTGACAGCGAAGGCCTGATGAATTTAGGGCAGCACGAAGGGGCGTTTAGCGCACCGGGGATGCAGTTCTACGTGTGTGGACCGGTAGCGTTTATGCAGTATGCCGCGAAGCAGCTGGTAGACCTGGGCGTGAACAAAGACAACATTCATTACGAATGTTTCGGCCCGCATAAAGTGCTGTAATCGCCCGGCGGCGCTGCGCTTGCACGGACCTGCGAAGGGTTCTGTAGGCCGGGTAAGCGCAGCGCCACCCGGCAAGAATGTTAAATCGCCGCGTCGTCTTCTTCGCCGGTACGGATACGGATCACGCGCGCCACGTCAAAGACGAAGATTTTCCCGTCGCCAATTTTACCGGTCTGCGCCGTGCGGATGATGGTATCCACACAGGTATCGACGATATCATCGCTCACCACGATCTCGATTTTCACTTTCGGCAGAAAGTCCACCATGTACTCTGCGCCACGGTATAGCTCGGTGTGGCCCTTCTGACGACCAAAACCTTTCACTTCAGTTACGGTCATCCCGGTGATGCCTACTTCTGCCAGCGCTTCACGTACATCATCCAGTTTGAAAGGTTTAATAATCGCATCAATTTTTTTCATGGTGGGTCCTTAAACTCTTGCCAGTAAGCAGCCTCGTAATCGGTTGCTCACAGTATCATATTCAGGCGAATTTTGCGGTATTACTCTTTAAAATCGTTCGCTTCCAGCTCGTGGCGTGAGAGCAATTTATAGAACTCGGTACGGTTACGCCCGGCCATGCGCGCCGCGTGGGTCACGTTGCCTTTGGTGATTTGCAGCAGCTTGCGCAGATAGTTCAGCTCGAACTGATTTCGCGCTTCCGCAAATGTCGGTAAGGCCGTGTTTTCCCCCTCGAGCGCCTGCTCCACCAGCGCATCGCTGATCACCGGCGATGACGTCAACGCCACGCACTGCTCAATCACGTTCACCAGCTGGCGTACGTTACCCGGCCAGCTTGCGGTCATCAGGCGTTTCATCGCATCGGTGGAGAACGCGCGCACAAACGGTTTGTGGCGGTCAGCGGCCTGGCGCAAAAGGTGATTTGCCAGCAGCGGGATATCTTCCGCACGCTCGGCCAGCGCCGGGATTTTCAGGTTGACGACATTCAGTCGATAGTAGAGATCTTCGCGGAACTCGTTGCGCGCCATCACCTTGGGTAAATCACGGTGGGTGGCGGAAATAATACGCACGTTGATATCGATATCGCGGTTGCTGCCGAGCGGACGCACTTTCCGCTCCTGCAACACGCGCAGCAATTTGACCTGCAGCGGCGCGGGCATATCGCCAATTTCATCAAGAAACAGCGTGCCGCCCTCAGCCGCCTGGAACAGCCCTTCACGGCTGCTCACCGCGCCGGTAAAGGCGCCGCGGGCATGGCCGAAGAGCTCAGACTCAAGCAGCTGTTCCGGCAACGCGCCACAGTTAATGGCAATAAAGGCATTTTTACTGCGCGGGCTGGCGTTGTGGATCGCCTGGGCGAGGATCTCTTTCCCGGTCCCGCTCTGGCCGTTGATCAGCACGCTAACGTCGGATTGCGCCACCATCCGCGCCTGTTCCAGCAGGCGCAGCATCACAGGGCTACGCGTCACGATGGATTCACGCCAGGCGTCGTCGCCGGATGGCGCCGCATGCTCAAGGGCGCTGTCGATCGCTTTATAGAGGGCGTCTTTATCCACCGGTTTGGTGAGGAAGCTGAATACCCCCTGCTGCGTCGCGGCCACCGCATCAGGAATAGATCCGTGAGCGGTGAGGATAATCACCGGCATCCCGGGCTGCTGCTTCTGGATCTCCGTGAACAGTTGCAGGCCATCCATTTCATCCATGCGCAAATCGCTGATCACCAGATCGATTTTCTCACGGCTGAGCACCTTCAGCCCCTCCTGCCCGCTTTCAGCGGTGACCACGCTGTAGCCTTCGCTGACCAGACGCATCCCCAGCAGCTTTAACAGCCCGGGATCGTCATCCACCAGTAACAGATGGGCAGGTTTACGGCTTGTCATGGCTTCACATCCTCTTGTTTCGGCGTCTCACTGTCTGGCGTCGTGGCAGAGTTGCCTTTCGACCCATCAGGCAGATAGCTGCCTGCCGGCTTACGCGTCGAGAGCTGTCTTTCGATATCGGTCAGATTTTCGAGCTTGCGGGTGGTGGTTTCCAGCTGCTCGCGCAGCGACTCCTGCTGCTGGCGAAGCGCATCAAGCTCGCTGTCGCTTGACTGCTGCAATTTGCTGTAGCGGAAACGCTCTTCAGACAGCTGTAATTGCAGGGTTTGTCCGTCCCGCCAGAGCTGATAGACCGGGCGCACCTGCGGGGGAATATTGATCACGTAAGTATCCAGCCGCGTCACGTTGGCGCGGCGTTCGACAGGCGTGATTCTGGCATCCGCCATCACGATCCCGCGTTTAAATGCGTCCTGCCAGGTATCGTCCACCAGCATCGCCGCCTGGGCACGGGCCTCAGCGGGCGCCAGCCGCTGGGCGCAGTCTATTCCGCGCAGCCAGAACAGAGGATTGGATTCAACATCACGCCCCGACAGGCTCCAGATATCATCGCAACGTGTCGAAAGGAAATCAGCCAGCTGTTTTTGCGGCCATTTATCTTCCTGTTTGTGGCTAATTGCACTTTTCGGTGCATGGGTTACACAGCCTGCCAGCAGTAAGCAGGGCAGGCTGAGGCGCACATTTTTGCTGGAAAACACCGCGCGCAGTGCGCGGTAAAAGACGTGTGACATACTCACCAGGTTGTTATTCATTTCATTGATTTTTCCGGCTCAAGAGGCAGTTCGATACGAAAACAGACATCGGCGCGTTCATCACTCACGATGTTAAGCTCACCCTGCATGCGTCGTATGCAGTCGCGGGCAATACTCAGCCCCAGACCACTTCCTTTTACCGCACCTTTTCGCTGATGACTCCCCTGGAAGAAGGGTTCAAAGATCATCGTTTTTTCATCATCCGGAATCGGGCTTCCGGTATTCGCTACGTCAATAAATACCCGCGAACCGTTGTTATTGCTTCTGATATAAATGGTACCGGATTCAGTACCATAGTGCACCGCATTGGAATAAAGATTATCCAGTACGCTCATTAACAGCATCGGTTCTGCAAGACAGGCTGGCGCGTTGAGTTCCACCTGGGTATGCATCATTTTAGCTCTTGCTGGCAGGCTATGGGCGGAGATCACCATGTCCACCAGCGGTTCAATCTCAACGCTTTCAAGCACCACAGCACCATCCGCCAGCTTGCGGTTATAGTCCAGCAGTTGTTCAATAAGCTTTTGTAAATTGCGGCTGCTGGCATCCAGAATCGCCACGATCTCTTTTTGCTCAGGGGTTAACGGCCCCGCCACTTCGTCGGCCAGCAGTTCCGTACCTTCACGCATGCTGGCCAGCGGCGTTTTGAGTTCGTGTGAGATATGGCGCAGGAACTGGTGGCGCTGCGATTCCAGCCACGCCAGGCGCTCTGAAAGCCAGATGATGCGTTGACCGACCGAGCGCAGCTCGCGCGGGCCTTTAAAAACGACCGTATCCCCGAGAGATTTCCCCTCCCCCAGGCGGTTAATCATCCGCTGGATCCCCTTCACGGGGCCGATGATCATGCGGGTAAAGAGCAGCACCAGCCCCAGGCTGACGAGGAACAGCACCAGCGCCTGCCAGCCGAAGAACTGGCCGCGCTCGGCAATCTCCTGCTGGAGCTGCTGACCACGGGAAAAGATAACCGTACGGGTGGACTGAACCATCTCCGTATTGGCGTTCGCGAAGGCTTCAAGTCGGGCGGCGGCGGCGGCATCAGGACCGCTGTTTTTGCACTGGAGCTGCGCCAGATCGTTCAGATCCTGACGCAGCGCCTGATAGAGTTTGTCATCTGGCAGCACCCCGGCGTGGGCGTCCAGCATTTCGCTGTAGCGTTTACGCTGGTTCTGATAGACCCTCTCCAGCGTGCGATCGTCAAGCACGCAGTACTGGCGATAGCTACGCTCCATCTCAAGCGCGGCGTTGGTCATCGCCTCGCTACGGCGAGCATCAATAAGCGTGGTGCGGTTAGTCAGGGCCGCCTGTGCACTTAACGCGTTCAGGCTTTGCCAGGCCTGCCAGGCCAGAACCAGCAAAGGTAGCAGGATCAGCAGGAAGGCCATCATAACGAGCTGTCGCAGGGAGCGAGGGAAAGCGGGCCAGCGTTTCAACACATTACTCTCTTCATCCGGGTTTGAGGAGAGCGTAACTGAGTCTGCCCTTCAGATACAACAAAGCCGGGTAAAAACCCGGCTTTGTCATGGAATAAGGCGGTGCCTAACTCGACGTTTCGCCCTGGCCTGATAAAGCATTGCAATAATCAGTAGTTGGACGGCAGGCACCTTTTTGTGCGTCATTCGAAGTTTATGTAGCACGTCCCGAAGGGGCTGACATAAGAAGGTGAATGAGCCACTGGTTACTATTATGCAACACGCGTGCCAGATTGCAAAAATTAATGCTATCCTTATGATTAGTAATATTTTTATTATCAAAACGTATTGATTGTTACGTGAATGATTTCCAGGCTAAGTGTCGCTATTAAGCAACACCTTAACGGGAACCTGTCCTGCCGCATATAAATCAACAGGTTAAATGTCTCCTTTTGGAGACACTCAGACCAGAGAGTTGTCGCGATTTTGCGACAGAGACAAAAAAGCCCGGTGGCGCTCGCGCTTACCGGGCCTACAGTCAGGGCGTTGAAACTTAACCTAGTTGTTTACGTGCGTTGCGGAAAATGCGCATCCACGGGCTGTCCTCGCCCCAGTTTTCCGGGTGCCAGGAGTTGCTCACGGTACGGAAGACACGCTCCGGGTGCGGCATCATAATCGTCACCCGACCGCTTTCGCTGGTGACCGCGGTAATGCCATTTGCCGAACCGTTCGGGTTAGCCGGATAGGTTTCGGTGACCTTGCCAAAGTTATCAACAAAGCGCAGCGCCACCAGTCCTTTGCTTTCAAGCTGAGCCAGGTGCGCCGCATCACGGACTTCAACATGACCTTCACCGTGCGAAACCGCGATTGGCATCTGCGAACCGACCATCCCCTGCAACAGCAGGGACGGGCTTTGGGTTACTTCTACCAGGCTGAAGCGCGCTTCAAAGCGGTCAGACTGGTTACGCACAAAGCGCGGCCAGGCTTCGCTGCCCGGGATCAGCTCGCGCAGGTTAGACATCATCTGGCAGCCGTTACACACCCCCAGCGCCAGCGTCTGCGGACGGTGGAAGAAGGTTTCAAACTCGTCACGTACGCGGCTGTTGAACAGGATGGACTTCGCCCAGCCTTCGCCCGCGCCCAGCACGTCACCGTAGGAGAACCCCCCGCAGGCTACCAGTGCCTGGAAATTATCCAGCCCGATACGCCCTGCCAGCAGGTCGCTCATGTGGACGTCGATGGCGTCAAAGCCCGCCCGGTGGAAGGCCGCTGCCATCTCAACGTGGGAGTTAACGCCCTGTTCGCGCAGCACGGCCACTTTAGGACGCGCACCGGTCGCAATGTACGGCGCGGCAATGTCTTCGTTGATGTCGAAGGTGAGCTTCACGTTCAGGCCAGGATCGTTGTCGTTCGCCTTCGCGTTATGCTCCTGATCGGCACATTCCGGGTTGTCACGCAGGCGCTGCATCTGCCAGGTGGTTTCCGCCCACCACATACGCAACGTGGTGCGGCTTTCGCTGAACACCGGGTGGCCGTCGGCTTCAATCACGAAACGGTCGCCCTGCACCGCTTTACCGAGATAGTGCACGCAGTCTGCCAGACCGTGCTGCGCCAGAATCGCTTCCACCGCGTCGCGATCTGCGGCGCGTACCTGAATGACCGCGCCAAGCTCTTCGTTAAACAGCGCCGCCAGGCGGTCTTCGCCAAGCGTTGCAATGTTTGCTTCAACGCCGCAGTGGCCGGTGAAGGCCATCTCTGCCAGCGTTACCAGCAGGCCGCCATCGGAACGATCATGGTAGGCAAGCAGCTTACGCTGCGCCACCAGCGCCTGAATTGCGTCGTAGAAGCCTTTCAACTGTGCGACGTCCCGCACGTCGGCTGGCTTTTCGCCGAGCTGGCGGTAAACCTGTGCCAGCGCGGTGGCACCCAGCGCGTTATGGCCTTTGCCGAGGTCAATCAGCAGCAGGGCGTTATCTTCAGTGGAAAGCTGCGGCGTAACGGTATGACGCACGTCTTCCACGCGCGCAAACGCGGTGATCACCAGCGACAGAGGCGAAGTCATCTCGCGCTGCTCGCTGCCTTCCTGCCAGCGGGTTTTCATCGACATGGAGTCTTTACCCACCGGAATGGTCAGGCCGAGCGCAGGACACAGCTCTTCACCCACCGCTTTTACCGCTTCGTACAAGCCCGCGTCTTCGCCAGGGTGACCGGCAGCGGCCATCCAGTTCGCGGAAAGTTTGATGCGTTTGATGTCGCCAATCTGCGTCGCGGCGATATTGGTCAGCGCTTCACCGACCGCCAGACGGGCAGAAGCGGCGAAGTCCAGCAGAGCCACCGGGGTGCGTTCACCCAGCGCCATCGCTTCGCCGTAGTAGCTGTCGAGGCTCGCGGTGGTCACGGCGCAGTTAGCGACCGGGATCTGCCACGGGCCGACCATCTGATCGCGTGACACCATACCGGTCACGGTACGGTCGCCGATGGTGACCAGGAAGGTTTTCTCCGCCACCGCAGGCAGGTGCAGCACGCGGTTAACCGCTTCCGCCACAATAATGCCCTGACGATCCAGCGCTTTACCCGCCGCTTTGCGGGTTGTAACGTCGCGGGTCATCTTCGGCGTTTTGCCGAGAAGCACGTCGAGCGGCAGATCGATCGGCTGGTTGTCGAAATGGGTATCACTGAGAGTCAGGTGCTGCTCCTCGGTCGCTTCACCGATGACGGCATACGGCGCGCGCTCGCGGCGGCACAGCTCGTCAAACAGCGGCAGCTGATCGGCAGCAACCGCCAGCACGTAGCGCTCCTGGGATTCGTTACACCAGATTTCCAGCGGGCTCATGCCTGGCTCATCGCTCAGGATATCGCGCAGGTTGAAGCGCCCGCCGCGACCGCCGTCGCTCACCAGCTCAGGCATGGCGTTAGAGAGCCCACCCGCGCCCACGTCGTGGATAAACAGAATCGGGTTGGCATCGCCGAGCTGCCAGCAGCGGTCGATCACTTCCTGACAGCGGCGCTCCATTTCCGGGTTGTCGCGCTGCACGGACGCGAAGTCGAGATCCGCATCAGACTGGCCGGAAGCCATAGACGAGGCTGCACCACCGCCCAGACCAATGTTCATTGCCGGGCCGCCGAGCACGATCAGCTTCGCGCCCACGACGATCTCACCTTTTTGCACGTGATCGGCGCGAATGTTGCCGATCCCGCCCGCCAGCATAATTGGTTTGTGGTAGCCGCGCAGCTCTTCGCCGTTGTGGCTGTCCACTTTCTCTTCGTAGGTACGGAAGTAACCGTTCAGCGCCGGACGACCAAATTCATTGTTGAACGCCGCGCCGCCCAGCGGGCCTTCGGTCATGATATCCAGCGCGGTCACAATGCGCTCTGGCTTGCCGAAATCTTCTTCCCACGGCTGTTCAAAGCCCGGGATACGCAGGTTGGAAACGGAGAAACCGACCAGACCCGCTTTTGGTTTCGCGCCGCGACCGGTCGCACCTTCGTCACGGATTTCACCGCCGGAGCCGGTCGCCGCACCCGGCCACGGAGAGATGGCCGTCGGGTGGTTGTGGGTTTCCACTTTCATCAGGATATGCGCAGGCTCCTGGTGGAAGTCATAGCGCCCTGCTTCGCGGTCGGCGAAGAAGCGGCCCACCTCGGAACCTTCCATCACCGCGGCGTTGTCTTTATAGGCAGACAGCACGTGGTCAGGCGTTTGCTCCATGGTGTTTTTGATCATTTTGAACAGCGACTTCGGCTGCTGTTCGCCGTCGATAATCCAGTCGGCGTTGAAAATTTTGTGGCGGCAGTGCTCGGAGTTGGCCTGCGCGAACATATACAGTTCGATGTCGTTCGGGTTGCGATTCAGCTTAACGAATGCATCCTGAAGGTAGTCGATTTCATCTTCTGCGAGCGCCAGACCAAGACGCAGGTTTGCGTCGATCAGCGCCTGACGCCCCTGCCCCAGCAGATCCACGCTCTGTACCGGCGCAGGCTGATGGTGGGAGAACAGTTTCTGCGCATCATCCAGAGAGTCAAACACGCTCTCCATCATGCGGTCGTGCAGCTCCGCTGTGACGGCCTGCCACTGCGCGTCGCTCAGGGTTGACGCTTCCACATAGTACGCCACGCCGCGCTCCAGACGGTTAATCTGGCTCAGGCCGCAGTTGTGAGCGATGTCGGTGGCTTTGGAAGACCAGGGGGAGATGGTGCCAGGACGTGGCGTGGCGAGGATTAATTTGCCGGTCGGCGTATGGCTGCTCAGGCTTGGGCCATATTTAAGCAGACGTTCCAGCTGTACGCGCTCCTCTGCATTCAGGGGGGCATTCAGGTCAGCAAAATGGACATACTCAGCGTAAATATTGCTTACCGGAAGGTCGGCCGCCTGAAAACGTGCCAGCAGTTTATTAATACGGAAGGCAGACAGTGCAGGCGAACCACGCAGAATTTCCATCATAAGTCTCTCGTCTTCGAAGCGCCGGGGCGCTTACAGTGTGCGCAAGGGGGGAAAACGGGCGTCATTATAGAGAATCCTGAGCGCCGACGAAACCGTTTGCGTCGAAATAAAATCATCCTTTTTGTTTAACAATAGATGTGACCTGTCTCTCTAATTGGTTGCCAACTGGCGCTACTTTGCGCAAAATGCCGCTCAATCAATGGCAAACTCTACTCTTAACATGACTACAGCACACTGAGGCAACCGGCGTCGCAGAGAATTAACTAATTGAAAAAATTAAAGATTAATTATCTGCTCATCGGCATTGTTACGTTGCTGCTGGCAGTGGCCCTCTGGCCGTCTATCCCCTGGTTCGGCAAAGCCGAAAACCGTATCGCCGCCATTCAGGAGCGGGGGGAGTTGCGCGTCAGTACCCTCTCCTCTCCGCTTATATACGACGATATCAACGGTAAAACCATTGGTCTTGATTACGAACTGGCACAGCTGTTTGCGGACTATCTGGGCGTGAAGCTGAAAGTCACCGTACGGCAGAACATCAACCAGCTGTTTGATGATTTAGACCATGACCGTGCCGATATTCTCGCCGCAGGTCTGGTGTACAACAGCGAACGCAGCAAAAATTATCAGCCGGGCCCGACCTATTACTCTGTGTCGCAGCAGGTGGTTTATCGTGTGGGTAGCTTGCGCCCGCGCTCACTGGCCGACATTACCGACCAGCAATTGACCATTGCGCCGGGCCATGTGGTGATTGACGATCTGCGGGCGTTGAAAGAGAAAAAATACCCGAACCTCAGCTGGACGGTCGATCCTAAACTCGGCACTACCGAATTGCTGGAGCAGGTAAAAGATAAAAAGCTGGCCTATACCATTGCTGATTCGGTGGCGATCAGCCTTTTCCAGCGCGTTCATCCTGAAATCGCCGTGGCGCTGGATGTGACCGATGAACAGCCGGTAACCTGGTTTACCCAGTTAGACGACGATCAAACCGTCTCTGCGGCTATGCTCGATTTCTTTAATTCCATCAATGAAGACGGCACCCTGGCGCGTCTGGAAGAGAAATATCTCGGTCACGGTGACGATTTTGATTACGTTGACACCCGCTCCTTCCTGCGCGCGGTGGATAGCGTGCTGCCGGACCTGCAACCGCTGTTCGAGAAGTACGCTCAGGAGATTGACTGGAAGTTACTGGCGGCAATTTCCTACCAGGAATCGCACTGGGATGCTCAGGCCACCTCCCCCACGGGCGTGCGCGGGTTGATGATGCTGACCAAAAATACCGCGCAGAGCCTCGGCATTAGCGATCGAACCGATGCGGAACAGAGCATCAGCGGCGGCGCGCAATATTTACAGGATATGATGGCGAAAGTGCCGGAGACGGTCCCTGAAGGGGAGCGGATCTGGTTTGCGCTGGCCGCCTATAACATGGGTTATGCCCATATGCTCGACGCGCGGACGCTGACGGCAAAAACCAAAGGTAACCCGGACAGCTGGTCAGATGTAAAACAGCGCCTGCCGCTGCTTAGCCAGAAACAGTGGTACCAGAAGCTGACGTACGGCTATGCGCGCGGGCATGAAGCGTATGCCTACGTGGAAAATATTCGTAAGTATCAGATAAGCCTGGTGGGATATCTGCTGGAGAAAGAAAAAGAGGCGGCCGAGGCGCAACAGCTGGCTGAAAGCTATCCGGTGGTCGCACCGGACGAGCTTAATCACCCTGCGGTTTCAATTCTGCCTTTTGTTGCTTTTTCTGCAGCCGACGCATTCGAAAAAAGTCACTTAACAGACCCGAACATTCTGGTGCAAGTACCCCACCGATAGTTTTCACCTGGTGGTTCATCCCCGGATGCCCAAGCACGTCCATCAGTGAACCAGCAGCGCCCGTTTTTTCATCCCGCGCGCCAAACACCAGCGTACCGATTCGGCTATGCACCATCGCCCCGGAGCACATCACGCACGGTTCAAGGGTGACGTACAGGGTGGTATCAAGCAGACGATAGTTTTGCAGCACCAGTCCGCCCTGACGCAGCGCCATAATTTCAGCATGCGCGGTAGGATCGTGACGGCCAATCGGACGGTTCCACCCTTCACCAATTACCTGATTGTTATGGACCAGCACCGCGCCCACGGGAACTTCGCCCTCTTCCCAGGCGCGCTGAGCCAGCGCCAGCGCGTGGCGCATCCAGTATTCATGATTGTGTTCAGGGTTGGACAAGGGCTGATACTCCAGTCGAAAAGCGGGCGGCATTATACACAGCCGGTACAGATAAGACTATTCGAGTTGCTGAAGTTCGCCCAGAGGCGTGACGCGCCAGCGGTGCTGGCAAAAATAGAGCAGCGGGTTGTCCTGCTTGCTGTCGCTGTAGCCGCTGTACAGACGCAGCGGCGTACCGATGCGTTTCTCCAGCTGCACCACTTTTTCATGTCCGAGGCAGCGCAGGGTAAGCACCCAGCCGCCGTAGCCGCGCGCGATCTGCGTGGCGATAAGGTTTACGCGCGGCAGCCAGGGCGTATCATAATAGACCTGCTCTACCAGCGTCTGCGGGGAGCCGGTAATCAGCCAGATATCGGCATCGTTGGCGTCGAGATAGCTGGTCAGGCGCGCCTGGACCACGGGAAACGCGGCGACGTGCCCGCGAAACCAGTGGGCAAAATCCTGTTCAAGCTGCTTAAGACGCGCTTCGCTATGACCAAACGTGCATCCCCAGAGCAGCAGGCTCATCGGCCAGCGCGCTGAACGGCCTTTCACCAGTAGCGCGATGCCAATAACGGGTAAAAGGGGCAATACCAGCAACGCGTTAAGGGGCTGGCGCCGCAGCAGATAGCGCATAAAGGTGCCGAACATATCCTGCTGATGCAGCGTTCCATCCAGATCAAAAAAGACAACGCGACGCTCGTGATTTGCCAAACCTTACTCCTCTGGGTCGTTGAATCCTAATAGCCAGGTAAACAGGAACCCGGCGATCACCGCTACCAGATAGCCTAACAGATAGAGCATCACTTTTCCGGTCACGATGGTTAATGCCAGCGGTAAACCGGAAATCCCGAAGGTGATAACGGTCGCCACTTTCCAGTAGCTAATCAACGCCCCGCCCACCGCGCCACCGAGACAGGCGGCCAGGAACGGCTTGCCCAGCGGCAGCGTAACGCCGAAAATCAGCGGCTCGCCGATACCGAGCAACCCGACCGGCAACGCCCCTTTAATGACCTTTTTCAGACGCGCGTTGCGGGTTTTCATCAGCACCGCGATGGCCGCGCCGACCTGCCCAACGCCCGCCATCGACAGGATCGGCAGCAGGGCGTTATAGCCGTGCGCCTGTACCAGTTCGACGTGAATCGGCACTAGCCCCTGATGCAAACCGGTCAGCACTAACGGCAGGAAGGTTCCGGACAGCACAGCCCCCACCAATAACCCACCGCGATCGATAGCCAGAGACGCGCCGTGGGCGATGGCTTCAGAGATGGCGCCGCCTAACGGTTGCAGCGCCACAATCGCCACGCTCCCGGTAATCAATGTGGTCAGCAGCGGGTTGAGGATCAGCTCAATCGAGCCTGGCAGCACTGCGCGCAGCTTTTTCTCGATCCAGCACATCAGAATGACCACCAGCAGCACGGCAATCACCCCGCCGCGGCCAGGCTGAAGCGCCTCGCCAAACAGCGTAATCTGCGCCAGCTGCGGGCTGGAGAGGATACCCGCCATAACGCCGCCCATCGCCAGCGAGCCGCCAAACACTTTGGCCGTGTTCACCCCCACCAGAATGTTCATGATGGCAAACACCGCGCTGCCGAAAATCGCCAGAATACCCAGCAGGTTCGGATACTGCGTGGCAAAATCCCCGACAATATCCGGACGCTTAAGAATATTGATAATCCCGGTGATCAGCCCCGACGCGATAAACGCCGGGATCAGCGGAATAAAGACGTTAGCCAGTTGGCGAAGCGCATCGCTCATAGGGGCTTTGTATTTGGCTTTCGCCTGCGCTTTGGTGCGTTCCGCATCGTCAAAGGCGGGAGCCGTTTCACCGCCCGTCATCAGGGCGCGCATGGCATCTACCACCTGCGCCGCTTTGCCCGGACCGACAATCAACTGGTGCTGTTGCCCCTGCTTAACGTACCCGCTCACGCCGGGAAGCTGCTTAAGGCGCGTCAAATCAAGCTGTTCGTCGTTATGCACCTCGACGCGAACACGCGTCATACAGTTCTCAAGACGCTGAATATTTTTTTCCCCACCGATCCCGAGCAGGATGTCGCTGGCGAGCGCTGCTGTTTTGTCCATACACGCCTCTTATTGGTGTTCTAATGCCGCCCGTAAAAACCCGTGATGGGCTTCGAGTCTGGCTCTGGCCGCGGCTGCATCCAGCCCGGTTAATATCATCAGAATGGCGGGTTTTACATCGTGATCGGTCTGCTGAAGCACCTTTTCCGCCTCTTCACGACTGGCGCCTGTCGCTTCCATCACCATGCGACACGCTCTGTCCACCAGCTTGATGTTAGTGGCCTGCATATCCACCATCAGGTTTTGGTAGACCTTGCCAAATTTCACCATCGCGCCGGTGGAGATCATATTGAGCACCAGCTTCTGCGCGGTACCCGACTTCAGCCGTGTGGAGCCGGTGAGCGCTTCCGGCCCGACGACCGGAGAGATGGCAATGGCGGCCACCTGCGCAATCGGCGAGCCCGGGTTACAGGAGATGGCCACTGTGGTGCACCCGGTCTGTCTGGCATATTCCAGTCCACCAATGACGTACGGCGTACGACCAGAAGCCGCCAGGCCGACCACCAGATCCTGCGCGGTCAGGTTCAGCGCCCTGAGATCATCTTCACCAAGCTGTTTATTGTCTTCTGCCCCTTCTACCGCTTTCAGCAGCGCGCCGGGGCCACCGGCAATCAGGCCAACGACCAGCCCGTGCGGAACGCCAAAAGTCGGCGGACATTCTGAGGCATCCAGCACCCCGAGGCGCCCGCTGGTTCCCGCTCCCATATAAATAATGCGTCCTCCTGCTTTGAGAGCGTCGGCAGCGGCGTCTACGGCTTTTGCTACCTCAGGCAATGTCTCTTTGACTGCCAGCGCGACGAGGGTATCCTGTTGATTAAAGCGGTTTACCAGCTCCAGCGTGGACAGTGCATCAAGATCCATGGTTTGCGGGTTACGCGTTTCAGAAACAAGAGAGCCAAGATTCATGTTATTTACCTCTGGAATTTTTAATTCATAATAAACGCACTATAATGGAATATAAAATTCATTCAGGCGAGCAAAATTCGTATTTGCGCGGGTAATCACATTTTCGCCAGGAGACCGTATGAACTGTTTAATTCGTATTCGTCAGCGCTACGCAGGGTTTGCCCAGAGTGATAAAAAGCTGGCGGATTTTTTACTTTCTCAGCCCGATCGCGCGCGACACCTCAGCTCCCAGCAGCTGGCAGGCGAAGCCGGGGTGAGCCAGTCGAGCGTGGTGAAATTCGCCCAGAAAATAGGCTATAAGGGCTTTCCGGCGCTAAAGCTGGCGATCAGTGAAGCACTGGTGAGCAACCCGAATCCGCAGTCAATGCCGGTGCATAACCAGATCCGTGGCGACGATCCGATGCGTCTGGTGGGCGAAAAGCTGATCAAGGAGAACGTGGCGGCAATGCATGCCACGCTGGATGTGAACACAGAAGAGAAACTGCTGGAAAGCGTAGCCATGCTTCGCGACGCGCGGCGTATTGTGTTGACCGGGATCGGCGCCTCCGGACTGGTTGCGCGTAACTTTGGCTGGAAGCTGACAAAAATCGGCTATAACGCCATCGTTGAACAGGATATGCACGCGCTGCTGGCGACCGTGCAGGCCATGGATCCTGACGATTTACTGCTGGCCATCTCCTATTCCGGCGAGCGACGTGAAATTAATATGGCCACTGACGAAGCCCTGCGCGTAGGGGGAAAAATTCTGGCGATTACCGGATTTAGCCCGAATGCGCTCCAGCAACGGGCAACCCGCTGCCTGTATACCATTGCCGAGGAACAGGCCACTCGCAGCGCGGCGATTTCGTCGACGAGTGCGCAGATGATGCTGACGGACCTGCTGTTTATGGCGCTGGTTCAGCAGGATCTGGAGCGTGCGCCAGAACGTATTCGGCACAGCGAAGAGCTGGTAAAAAAACTGGTTTGAACAACGAATGAGCGTATAATGCCCGCCCTGTTTGTGATGTTTCTGAGAATTTCCTGATGGCGCTGTTAATCACCAAAAAATGCATCAACTGCGATATGTGCGAACCCGAATGCCCGAACCAGGCGATTTCGATGGGCGACAGCATTTATGAGATTAACAGCGACCGCTGCACCGAATGCATCGGCCACTATGAAACGCCGACCTGCCAGAAGGTGTGCCCAATTCCCAATACGATCTTAAAAGATCCGGCACACGTCGAGAACGAAGAACAGTTGTGGGATAAGTTTGTCCTGATGCACCATGCGGACAAAATTTAACTCTCAATAATCACCGTCGCACAGGCATAGTGGCGTTCATCTGCAAGCGTTACGTGCATGTGCGCCACGCCCAGCTTTTCCGCCAGCTTAAGCGCCTCGCCCCATAAACGCAGACGTGGCTTACCCAGCTCATCGTTAAACACTTCAAACTGGTTGAACGCCAGGCCGTTACGAATGCCCGTGCCGAACGCTTTCGCCGCCGCCTCTTTTACCGCGAAGCGCTTTGCCAGAAAGCGCACCGGCTGTTGATGCGCCTCCCAGATAGCCCATTCGTTATCGCTCAGCACGCGTCTTGCGAGGCGATCGCCGCTGCGGGCGATCACCGCTTCAATGCGGGCTATTTCAACGATGTCGGTGCCTAAGCCCAGAATAGCCATTACTGACGCGCTTCCAGCATCAGGCGCTTCATCTCGGACACCGCCTCTTTCAGGCCGCTCATCACCGCACGACCAATAATGGCGTGGCCAATGTTCAGCTCATGCATTTCCGGCAGGGCAGCAATGGCTTTTACGTTGTGATAGGTCAGTCCGTGTCCGGCGTTCACCTTCAGTCCCAGGCTCGCGGCGTAGGTTGCCGCTTTGGCGATTCGCTCCAGCTCTTTCGCCTGCACTGCGTCGTTTTCGGCATCGGCATAGCAGCCGGTGTGAATTTCAATATACGGCGCGCCCACGTCGGCAGCGGCTTTAATCTGGGTGAAATCGGCGTCGATAAATAAAGATACCAGGATACCGGCATCCGCCAGGCGTTTGCAGGCATCGCGCATTTTGTCGAGCTGCCCGGCCACATCGAGACCGCCTTCGGTGGTCACTTCCTGACGCTTTTCCGGCACCAGGCAGCAGAAATGCGGTTTGGTCTCGCAGGCAATCGCCAGCATCTCTTCTGTCACCGCCATCTCCAGGTTCATGCGGGTATCCAGCGTCTGACGCAGGATGCGCACGTCGCGGTCAGTGATGTGGCGACGATCTTCACGCAAGTGGACGGTAATGCCGTCGGCGCCAGCCTGCTCAGCGATAAATGCCGCCTGAACCGGATCGGGATACGCGGTACCGCGTGCATTACGTAACGTGGCGATGTGATCGATATTGACGCCTAACAGTAATTCAGCCATGACAATCCTCGGTATTTTTGGTCATTTACCTTCTCCCTCTCCCTCCGGGAGAGGGCTGGGGTGAGGGGTAAAACATTAGCGTTTCGGCATAAACTGCCTGAATAATTCGCGGCTCTTTAAAGGTTTGCCCCCAAGATACGGCTTGAGCGCGATTCGGGTAAAGCGTTTTGCCGCACGCAGGGTGTCGGCGTCCGGGAACTCGCGTTCATACAGTGCTCTGAGCTGGCGCCCGGTAAAAGTGCTGTTATCGACGACGACACTGGCAATAAAGCCCTTTTCCTCACGATAGCGATAGGTCATGGTGTCTTCTACCTCGTCTCCGCTTCCCGCACAGTGCAGAAAATCAACGCCGTAACCAAGGTGCCCGAGCAGCGCCAGTTCGAAACGACGCAGCACAGGCTCAGGGGTGCCGGTTGCGCCAGCAAGTGCCTGAATACAGTGCAGGTAATCAAAGAAAAGTTCAGAGAAGCGGGTCTCATGTTCAAGAACCCGTGAAATGAGTTCGTTGACATACAAACCGCTGTAGAGCGTGATACCAGAAAGAGGAAGCGCCAGGGAGACGGCTTCAGCACTGCGCAGGGTTTTGACTTCCCCTCGCCCGCCAAAGCGGACCAGCAGCGGGGTGAAAGGCTGCAAGGCACCTTTCAGATTAGAACGTCTGGAACGTGCGCCTTTGGCAACAAGGCGCACGCGACCGGACTCTTCCGTGAAGACGTCCAGCATCAGGCTGGTTTCGCTCCAGGGACGACTATGCAGGACAAAGGCGCGCTGCCATCCATCCATATGCTCGTCGTCTTAGGTTACTGATCTTCGCCGTAACCGAGGCTGCGCAGCGCACGCTCATCATCGGCCCAGCCAGATTTCACTTTCACCCACAGTTCCAGGTGAACCGGTGCTTCAAACATGTCCATCATGTCTTTACGGGCTTCGATTCCGATAGTTTTGATCTTGGCACCTTTATTGCCGATCACCATCTTCTTCTGCCCTTCTCGCTCAACGAGGATCAGACCGTTAATATCGTAGCCGCCACGCTCGTTGCTCTGGAAACGCTCGATCTCCACCGTCACAGAGTACGGCAGTTCAGCGCCCAGGAAACGCATCAGCTTCTCACGGATGATTTCAGACGCCATAAAACGCTGAGAGCGATCGGTGATGTAGTCTTCCGGGAAGTGATGAGTCGCTTCCGGCAGATGTTTACGCACGATGCCCGCGATGGTATCGACGTTCAGACCCGTTTCCGCAGACAGCGGGACGATGTCCAGGAAGTTCATCTGGCTGCCCAGCCATTGCAGATGCGGCAGCAGATCGGCTTTTTCCTGCACGTTGTCCACTTTATTGACCGCGAGGATCACCGGCGTTTTGCCGTCACGCAGCTTGTTCAGGACCATTTCGTCGTCCGGCGTCCAGCGGGTGCCTTCCACAACGAAAATCACCAGCTCTACATCGCCAATGGAGCTGCTCGCCGCCTTGTTCATCAGACGGTTGATGGCACGCTTCTCTTCCATGTGCAGGCCCGGGGTATCGACGTAGATCGCCTGATAAGCGCCTTCAGTATGGATACCGACGATGCGGTGACGCGTGGTCTGCGCCTTACGCGAGGTAATGGAAATCTTCTGTCCAAGCAGATTATTCAACAGGGTGGATTTACCAACGTTCGGACGTCCGACGATGGCAATAAATCCGCAATACGTTTTTTCTTCGCTCATTCCAGCTCCAGCATTTTTAACGCCTGTTCGGCGGCAGCCTGTTCAGCCTTACGACGGCTTGAACCCGTGCCGACCACCGGTTCACTCAGGCCACTGACCTGGCAATGGATGGTAAATTCCTGATCGTGCGCTTCGCCACGTACCTGCACCACCAGATAGGATGGCAGCGGGAGGTGACGACCCTGCAAATATTCTTGCAGACGCGTTTTCGGATCTTTTTGTTTATCGCCCGGGCTGATTTCGTCCAGACGGGTCTGATACCAGTTCAGGATCAGCTTTTCTACGGTCTGGATATCGCTGTCCAGGAACACGCCACCGATTAATGCCTCGACCGTATCGGCAAGAATGGATTCACGACGGAACCCACCACTTTTCAGCTCACCCGGCCCCAGACGCAGACACTCACCCAGCTCAAACTCGCGTGCGATTTCAGCGAGGGTGTTGCCGCGCACCAGCGTGGCGCGCATGCGGCTCATATCACCTTCGTCCACACGCGGAAAACGATGATAAAGCGCATTTGCAATCACGAAACTTAAAATAGAGTCGCCCAAAAACTCGAGACGCTCATTATGTTTGCTGCTGGCACTGCGATGGGTTAATGCCTGTTGCAACAACTCCTGATGATGAAAAGTGTAGCCCAGCTTCCGTTGAAGCCGATTAATTACGATGGGGTTCATGCGATACCAATAAATGAATGCGTCAAAAATGCAGCACACGAAACCGACCTGAGAAAACCAACGCGGTTTCGTGTGCCGTGGCACCCTTGCAGGGCCAACCTTAAACTTCGGGGGAATATTCTATACGCAACGACAGGGGATGTCGTTAGTTCAAAGAGATTTATCGCTGAAATAATTCACGTAGCGGCGAATAAAAGCCGCTACGTGTTATTTTTGACGAAAATTAATGAATTCCGCCAATACGATTCAGGCGAACGCCGGTCGGCCACTCGCCTTCCTGCTTCTCGAAACTCATCCAGATAGCGGTTGCTTTACCGACCAGATTCGCTTCCGGCACAAAGCCCCAGTAACGGCTGTCCGCAGAGTTATCGCGGTTGTCACCCATCATGAAGTAGTGTCCCGGCGGCACAATCCAGGTCGCCAGCTGCTGGCCTGGCTGCTGGTAGTACATTGCCAGCTGGTCCTGTGCGATTGGCACGGTCAGAATGCGGTGAGTGACATCGCCCAGCGTCTCTTTGCGTTCAACCAGACGAATACCGTTCTCTTTGGTTTCACCTTTTGGCACCTGGAAGAATCCGCTGGTCGCTTCACCGCCATTACGGCGGGCGAAGGTCTGCACAAAATCACCTGGCTCAACGTTGGAGTAAGTGACTGGCAGCGCATTTTCACATGCAGTTCCAGAGCTACAGCCTGGCTGAATCCTCACTTCCTTCGCTATCGGATCGTAGGTTACTTTATCGCCCGGCAGACCTACCGCGCGTTTAATATAATCCAGCCGTGGATCTTCCGGATATTTAAACACCACGATGTCGCCACGTTTCGGATGACCCGTTTCGATCAGCGTTTTCTGGTAGATCGGATCTTTGATGCCATAGGCAAACTTCTCAACCAGAATGAAATCACCGATCAGCAGCGTTGGCATCATCGATCCTGACGGGATCTGGAACGGTTCATAGATAAATGAACGCACCACCAGCACAATCGCCAGCACCGGGAAGACCGATGCCCCTGTTTCCAGCCAGCCCGGTTTTGGGCCGACTTTTTTCAGGGTTTTCGCGTCCAGCGTATCGCCCGTGGCTGCCTGCGCGGCAGCCTGACGTTCACGGCGTTTTGGGGCGAAGATAAACTTATCCAGGCACCATAACAGACCTGTTACCAGGGTAGCGATGACCAGGATCAGGGCAAACATGTTCGCCATGCCAACTCCTTAAGGTTATTTACCGTTTCCGTCTTTACCAACATGAAGGATGGCAAGGAATGCTTCCTGCGGCAGCTCAACGTTACCGACCTGCTTCATA
This sequence comes from Enterobacter cloacae complex sp.6700776, assembly GCF_048284255.1. Taxonomy (NCBI): domain Bacteria; kingdom Pseudomonadati; phylum Pseudomonadota; class Gammaproteobacteria; order Enterobacterales; family Enterobacteriaceae; genus Enterobacter; species Enterobacter cloacae complex sp.6700776. Next base: position 102,772 of record NZ_JBLVYK010000011.1, read on the forward strand.
CGCTTCTTACCTTCTTTCTGCTTCTGCAACAGCTTTTTCTTACGGCTGACGTCGCCGCCGTAGCACTTAGCCAGAACGTTTTTACGCAGCTGCTTCACGGTTGAACGGGCAATGATGTGGTTACCAATGGCCGCCTGAATCGCAATGTCAAACTGCTGACGCGGGATCAGCTCTTTCATCTTCTCAACCAGCTCACGACCACGGTACGGTGCGTTATCGTTGTGGGTGATCAGCGCCAGGGCATCAACACGCTCGCCGTTGATCAGCACGTCCACGCGAACCATGTTGGAGGCCTGGAAGCGTTTGAAGTTGTAGTCCAGTGACGCATAGCCACGGGAGGTAGACTTCAGACGGTCGAAGAAGTCGAGCACCACTTCCGCCATCGGAATTTCATAGGTCAGCGCCACCTGGTTACCGTGGTACACCATGTTGGTCTGCACGCCACGCTTCTCAATACACAGGGTGATCACGTTGCCGAGGAACTCCTGCGGCAGCAGCATGTGACACTCTGCGATAGGCTCGCGCAGTTCCTGAATATTATTCAGCGGCGGGAGCTTGGAAGGGCTGTCGACGTAGATGACCTCTTTCGACGTGGTTTCTACTTCGTAGACAACCGTCGGGGCGGTGGTGATCAGATCCAGATCGTATTCACGCTCCAGACGTTCCTGAATGATCTCCATGTGCAGCAGACCGAGGAAGCCACAGCGGAAGCCGAAGCCCAGCGCCGTTGAGCTTTCTGGCTCATAGAACAGGGAAGCATCATTGAGGCTCAGCTTTCCGAGCGCATCGCGGAAGTTTTCGTAATCGTCGGAGCTGACCGGGAACAGACCCGCATAAACCTGCGGTTTCACCTTTTTGAAGCCTGGCAGCGCTTTATCTGCCGGGTTACGTGCGCCGGTCAGGGTATCGCCCACTGGCGCGCCGAGGATGTCTTTAATTGCACAGACCAGCCAACCCACTTCGCCGCATTTCAGTTCGGTACGGTCAACCTGTTTTGGCGTGAAGATGCCAAGGCGGTCAGCGTTGTAGACCTGCCCGGTGCTCATGACCTTGATTTTGTCGCCTTTACGCATGGTACCGTTTTTAATACGCACCAGCGAGACAACACCCAGGTAGTTATCAAACCAGGAGTCGATGATCAGCGCCTGGAGCGGCGCATCCGGGTCACCTTCCGGCGGCGGAATGTCACGCACCAGACGTTCCAGTACATCCGGAACACCTACGCCGGTTTTTGCCGAGCAGCGCACTGCATCGGTCGCATCGATACCGACGATGTCTTCAATTTCTTCCGCTACGCGCTCAGGATCGGCGGCTGGCAGGTCGATTTTATTCAGAACCGGCACTACTTCGAGATCCATTTCCATGGCGGTATAGCAGTTTGCCAGCGTCTGGGCCTCTACGCCCTGCCCGGCATCCACCACCAGCAGCGCGCCTTCGCAGGCCGCCAGCGAGCGTGACACTTCATAAGAGAAGTCAACGTGCCCTGGGGTGTCGATAAAGTTCAGCTGGTAGGTTTCACCATCGGAAGCCTTATAGTCGAGCGTCACGCTCTGGGCTTTAATGGTAATACCGCGTTCGCGTTCCAGGTCCATGGAGTCCAGAACCTGGGCTGCCATTTCACGATCAGACAGGCCACCGCAAATCTGGATAATACGGTCAGACAGCGTCGACTTACCGTGGTCAATGTGAGCAATGATCGAAAAGTTACGTATGTTCTTCATATAGTTAAATAATTATGCCTTACGAATTCCTGGAGGCCGCTGTTCTTAGCCTGACGTTTTTCAGTGCGAAAACGCAGCATTCTACACTACAACCTCGTCTGCTGGAAATGCACTTAGAGTCAGGTATAGCGCGAAGAGACGGCGTTTACTTTATTGCGATGTAAATAATAATAAAGCCCGGCAGATCACCGGGCCTCAGAAGAGAGCGTCTCAACACGAAGTTGGTCGGGTGCCAGTGCAACGCTGAGAATGACGGGCTGCCAGGCTTCCCGGGCGGTAAGCCTTGGGGAAACGCCTTTAGCAAGCCAGAACCCGCCCACACCGCCCAAGGCGGCACCGCACATGGCGGCCAAATCTGTGCCGAACAGCATCTGGAAAACCCCGCCCATCACGAAAAGTCCGGCGAGCGGAGAAAGGTAAACCAGTATGGCGGAAGTGAGCAGGCTGCCTTCAGCGATGCCGAGCTCCACTTTTTGCCCTGCCACCAGCGGCTGATCGCTCGACACAGCAATAGTGTGCGACGTTTGCGGCCCCAGCTTATTCAATACGCGGCTGCCGCAACCGGCTCGCGAAGCGCAGCTGCTGCATGATGCTTTAACGTCACAGCTGACAAGCGCTACGCCATCCTGCCAGGATACGACCGTCGCCCACTCTTTAATCATTGCGCAGCCCTGAATTTGATGCTGTCTGAAATACGTTTTGCTGTTGGCGGCGGTAATTCACCAACAATGGTAATTTCCGCATTATCGCGTACCGTCGTGCTAACCGTCCGGCGACCGGTACGGAGCATCTGTTCGGAACTGTTCGCCGTAGCGCGATTGATATTCACCGAGAAGCTAAATAGCCCATCGGAATAGAGGCGCGACTCAACCGGTGTTTCGATAGTCGGCAGCTGGCGACGGCTGCTGGATACTTCGCTGAATCCTTGCGGGATCCAGGAAGGTACCCAGTTGAAATTGACAGAATCGCCGGCAGGTACGGAAAGCAAAGGCGGCAGGCTGGCTTTGGCCAGATTCTGCATACTGTTGCCAACCTGACCGTTCACGTCGAAGGAGATCACGCGGAACTGCTCCAGCGTTTCACCGTCGCGATCGAGCAGATCAACGCGCATCGGCAGCTTCGTCTCTGCGTCAATCCAGACGATATAGCTGTAACGTGTCCCATCCCGCGCGACTACGCGGATCACTTCGCACAACCTGTCGGCAATACGCGTTCGCCCCACCGAGATAAAATCATAGTAGGGGGCGAGACGTTTAAAATCGGTGTAAATGAGCGATGGCAGGGAATCAACGATGTAGTCACCATTGAGCGTAAACGGCTCAAGGCCTGGCTCGAAATAGCTGATTTCGTTCCCACGCTGGACCACTTCCCGACGCGGGCCATCCATCTGTAAAAGCTGGGCGAGCGGCTGATTATCAAGGCGGGCGTGGCGATAGCGTAACGATTCGACACCCTGCTTATTGATGCTAATAAATGCCAACTCGTAATTGAGTGACTGGCTGGCCAGATTCATTTGCTGCAACAACGCCCCGGATGAAACATCAGCCGAGGCGTTAGCAGAGAAGAACAGGCTACCCGCCATCAAAGACATGGCGAACCAAAGTTGCTTCATTACTGCGATTGCGTTCCTAAAGTTTGGTTTCCTGGCACCTGCACAGCAGCCTGCTGGGTTTGGGCCTGCTCAAACTGAAGCTGCTCGGAGTGCAGACGACGCTGCAACTCGTAATCCTGCAACATCGCATTAATGCGACGACGCTGCTCCTGTACCTGCTGTTGCTGTCCGCCGCTTGCGGAGGCATCTGCCGGTACGCCCAGGCTAACCGGACTGGCTTTACCCATCATCGGCAGCGTATTGAACACTGGCGCTTCAGGCTGCTGACTGGCTTCAGACTGGGTATTATAGTGCTGGACCCCAACGATAACTGCAAGCGATACACACGCAGCGACTCCCATCTGGGTGAGCTGGCTGGCCCATGGACGCACCTTGTGCCAGAACGGCATTTTCTGCCATTGGTGAGGTGCAGGCTGCGCTTCAGGAATAAGCGGCGTGGTCTGATGAACAGGTTCGTTCTCAATGGCCGCCATAACGCGTGCTGAGATATCGAAATGGAGAACATCGCTGGTATCACCCCGCAGAGTGTCGCGGATAAGATGATAGTTCTCCCAGGTCTGTTGCATTTCGGGAGAATGAGACAACTCATCGAGCAGCTCATTATCCAGCATTTCACCATCCATTAAAGCGGAAAGTTTTTCTTTCTGCATGCCTAATACCTTTTCCAGTATCCCGCTATCGTCAACGCCTGATAAGCGGTTGAACTTTATTATCAATGGCTTCTCGCGCACGGAAAATTCGTGAACGAACCGTGCCGACCGGACAATCCATGATGGCGGCTATCTCTTCATAGCTTAGGCCATCCAGCTCCCGTAACGTAATTGCCATGCGTAAATCTTCCGGGAGCGACTCGATCGTGCGAAAAACGATTTGTCTCAGTTCTTCTGACAACATTAAGTTCTCAGGGTTCGAAATTTCTTTCAGCGCGCCGCCACTTTCGAAGTTTTCTGCATCGATAGCGTCAACATCACTTGAAGGCGGACGACGCCCCTGAGCAACCAAATAATTCTTAGCCGTATTGACTGCAATACGATACAGCCAGGTATAAAAAGCACTATCCCCCCGGAATGAATCCAGCGCGCGATAGGCCTTAATAAAAGACTCTTGTACCACATCAGGAACATCGCCTGACGGTACATAGCGGGAAACCAGACTCGCTACCTTATGCTGGTAGCGCACCACCAGTAGGTTAAAAGCTTTCTGATCTCCCTTCTGGACCCGTTCAACCAGGACCTGGTCCGTTAACTGCTCGCTCATCCGAGGTAATGTCTCCCCAAACCAAATTCCACGCGTTATCGAAACGCCACTCTAACAACATTGCACTTTGAGCAAGCACCGAATTAGAGCGTCTGTTCTTCAATAAGTTCCGTAACGCCTTTGTTTTTGTTCATCGCGCCGCAGACCGTTCATTTTCTCTCATTATAAGTCTGTTCACGATACGCACCCGCTTTCTGACAAGAATCATTAACTTTATCGTCAGAAGAGTAACGCAACACAGGCTTTATTTCACCACAAAATCTGAAGCTAACGATCTGCTTCGCAAAATAATTCCAGTCATTTAGCGATGATTTAACTTCCGGCCATCCGTTTAGTCATTGCAACACGCTTCAAAAAAAACGTGCGATAACTCGCATCACAATGCTATTCTGCCCAGACCATGTTTAGTAAATTAAACAAACATCATGAATACAACGCCTGAACTCCATTGTGATGTACTGATTATCGGCAGCGGTGCTGCTGGCCTCTCCCTCGCGCTGCGCCTGGCGGAACATCAGAACGTAATCGTGCTGAGTAAAGGGCCGATGAGCGAAGGTTCCACCTTCTATGCACAAGGCGGTATTGCCGCCGTGTTTGATGAAACGGACAGCATTGCCTCACACGTAGAAGACACTCTGATTGCCGGTGCCGGGATCGTGGATGAGCATGCCGCAGAGTTTGTCGCCAGCAATGCCCGCCACTGCGTGCAATGGCTTATCGACCAGGGCGTGCTGTTTGATACGCAGGTTCAGCCTAATGGTGAAGAGAGCTATCATCTGACCCGTGAAGGCGGGCACAGCCATCGCCGTATTCTGCACGCTGCTGATGCAACAGGAAAAGCGGTTGAAACCACATTGGTCAGCAAAGCCCTCAGCCATCCCAATATTCGGGTGCTGGAGCGCAGTAACGCCGTCGACCTGATTATTTCCGATAAAATTGGCCTGCCCGGCACGCGCCGTGTTGTCGGCGCATGGGTGTGGAATCGGAATAAAGAGAAGGTGGAAACCTGCCAGGCTAAAGCCGTTGTGCTGGCGACCGGCGGCGCCTCCAAGGTTTACCAGTACACGACTAACCCGGATATCGCCTCCGGAGACGGTATCGCCATGGCCTGGCGCGCAGGCTGCCGCGTAGCGAATATGGAGTTTAATCAGTTCCATCCTACCGCCCTGTTCCACCCGCAGGCACGTAACTTCCTGTTAACTGAAGCGTTGCGCGGCGAAGGCGCGTATCTCAAGCGACCGGACGGTTCCAGGTTTATGCCGGACTTCGACCCCCGAGGTGAACTTGCCCCGCGGGATATCGTGGCCCGCGCCATTGACCACGAGATGAAGCGGCTTGGCGTGGACTGTATGTATCTGGACATTAGCCATAAACCGGCAGACTTTATTCGCCAGCACTTCCCGATGATTTATGAAAAGCTGCGGAGTCTGGGTATCGATTTAACCCGCGATCCGGTGCCGATTGTGCCTGCCGCCCACTATACCTGTGGCGGGGTGATGGTTGACGATCATGGTCGTACCGACGTGGATGGTTTGTATGCGATCGGCGAGGTCAGCTACACCGGCCTGCATGGTGCGAATCGCATGGCATCAAACTCATTGCTGGAGTGTCTTGTGTATGGGTGGTCGGCTGCGGAAGATATAACCAAACGCATGCCCTATGCACGTCCAACAACGCACCTGCCAGCATGGGATGAAAGTCGGGTAGAGAACCCGGACGAACTGGTGGTTATCCAGCATAACTGGCACGAGCTGCGGCTTCTCATGTGGGATTATGTCGGGATTGTACGCACAACGAAGCGTCTGGAACGCGCGTTACGCCGCATCATGATGTTGCAGCAGGAAATTGATGAATATTACGCCAACTTCCGCGTTTCCAATAATCTGCTGGAGCTGCGCAACCTTGTGCAGGTTGCCGAGCTGATTGTACGCTGTGCGATGATGCGCAAAGAGAGTCGTGGCCTGCATTATACGCTGGACTATCCCGACCCGCTGGAAACGTCCGGCCCGTCGGTGTTGACGCCGCAGGTTCACATAAACAGATAAAAGGCCTGGGTCAGGGCAGTGTAATCTTCGGAATAACGCTGGTCTGGCCCGCGAATAACCATCCTGTCGGTAAAGCACTCCCCCTCTTTCGGCGAGAGCGCCAGCAACACGCGGTGCGGTAAGCGACCTTCCGTATCCGAAATATCGGTACGAAGACGCAAACTCCAGCCGATATCCCGAGCGATCTCAATGAAGGTGTTACCCGTGCTTTCGGGCAAGACCACGCAGAAAAATCCCTCTTCCGAGATGAGTTCCGCCGCGCTGGTCAGTAGCGCCTTGTGATCGAGCGAGCCGGTGTAACGTGCCTGCTCGCGTTCCGGCGTTCCACACTCCACACCTGGCGTGAAATACGGCGGATTGCTGACGATCAAATCGTAACGCGCAGTCTGCTCCAGTGCCCAGGTCAGGACATCGGCACATTCCACCCTGATCCGTTCTGCCCACGGAGAATCGGCAGCGTTTTCGCTTGCCTGCTGGGCCGCCTGAGGATCAAGCTCAACGGCGTCGATAGTGACGTGTTCTTCGGTACGCTGCGCCAGCATCAGCGCCTGAAGTCCGCTGCCCGTACCAATATCCAGAATGCGTTTTACACCTGCGACAGGGGCCCATGCACCCAGTAAAATACCGTCTGTACCGACTTTCATTGCGCAACGATCGTGCGCCACAAAAAATTGTTTAAACGTAAAACCATCGCGGCGCAACTGCGCTTTGAGTTGAGACATGTCAGGGCAACCTTCTGTGTGAAACTGGAGTAGCATAGGGGAAAGCGAAGTGGTCGAAAAGCGATATCCATACAAACAGATGAAGATTACAGCCGTAACGTCTATAATCAGCGCCCCACACAGAGGTAGAACATGACTGTAACGACTTTTTCCGAACTTGAACTCGATGAAAGCCTGCTCAATGCTCTTGAGAGTAAAGGCTTTACACGCCCGACCGCCATTCAGGCCGCGGCCATTCCGCCTGCGCTTGAGGGCCGCGATGTGCTCGGTTCTGCGCCAACCGGCACGGGGAAGACAGCAGCCTACTTGCTGCCTGTGTTGCAGCATTTGCTCGATTTTCCGCGTAAAAAATCAGGGCCGCCGCGCATTTTGATCCTGACCCCGACCCGTGAACTGGCGATGCAGGTTGCCGAACACGCGCGTGAGCTGGCGGCGAACACCCATCTGGATATCGCGACCATCACCGGCGGCGTAGCGTATATGAACCACGCCGAAGTGTTCAGCGAAAACCAGGATATCGTTGTCGCGACGACAGGCCGTCTGCTGCAATACATAAAAGAAGAGAACTTCGACTGCCGGGCGGTGGAAACGCTGATTCTCGATGAAGCTGACCGCATGCTGGACATGGGCTTTGCCCAGGATATCGAACACATCGCGGGTGAAACGCGCTGGCGTAACCAGACAATGCTGTTCTCGGCAACCCTTGAAGGGGATGCCATTAAAGATTTCGCCGAACGTCTGCTGGAAGATCCGGTGGAAGTGTCCGCTACGCCATCGACGCGTGAGCGTAAGAAGATCCACCAGTGGTACTACCGCGCAGATAACCTTGAGCATAAGGTTGAGTTGCTGAAACATCTGCTGAAGCAGGAAGAAGCAACCCGTACCATCGTCTTCGTACGTAAACGCGAGCGCGTGCATGAGCTGGCAGAAATGCTGCGCAACGCTGGCATCAACAACTGCTATCTCGAAGGTGAAATGGCACAGGTTAAGCGTACCGAAGGGATTAAGCGCCTGACCGATGGTCGCGTGAATGTGCTGGTTGCAACCGACGTTGCCGCGCGCGGGATCGACATCCCGGACGTGAGCCATGTGATCAACTTTGATATGCCGCGCAGCGGTGATACTTACCTGCACCGTATTGGTCGTACCGGCCGTGCGGGCCGCAAAGGGATTGCTATTTCTCTGGTAGAAGCGCACGACCATCTGCTGCTCCAAAAAATTGGCCGCTACGTTGATGAGCCGCTAAAAGCTCGTGTGATTGACGAACTTCGTCCGACGACACGTGCGCCGAGTGAAAAAATGACGGGTAAACCGTCCAAGAAAGCGCTCGCGAAACGTGCTGAGAGAAAAGAGAAAGAAAAAGAGAAGCCGCGCGTGAAGCAGCGCCACCGCGATACCAAAAATATTGGTAAGCGCCGTAAGCCAAGTTCTGCTGCGCCAGAGACAAAAACTGAAGAGTAAAAAAAGCCGGGACATTCCCGGCTTTTTTATTCCACCCCCGAAGCTGAAACCTTACAGGCTTTCAGTAAAGGTACGGGCGATAACGTCGCGCTGCTGTTCCGGAGTCAGAGAGTTGAAACGCACCGCATAGCCAGACACACGGATGGTCAGCTGCGGGTATTTTTCTGGGTTCTCAACAGCATCCATCAGCGTTTCACGACGCAGGACGTTAACGTTCAGGTGCTGACCACCTTCCACGCGCACTTCTGGTTGCACTTGCATTGGAATTTCACGGTATTCAATTTCGCCCAGTTTGCTCACCGGAACGATTTCGTCTTCCGCAAAACCTGCTTTCGCTACTACACAGCGCGCTTCGTTTTTCTCGCTGTCCAGCAGCCAGAAAGAGTTCAGCAGATCGTCATTTGCAGCTTTAGTAATCTGGATACCTGTAATCATGTGTTGCCTCCCTTAGGCTACATTAACTGATGCTGGCCTTTTGCGGCCAATTGGTAAAACCATTGTTTGTTGTGTGTATATATAACATTCAGACCCGGGTGATTTATTGATTTAAATCAACAAAATCACTAACCACATAAAGAGTGTGGTCTGAATTTTTTGTTTTAGATCAATTTTAATGATTTACCAATTCAACTTACCCTGCCTGGTTTTCAACATAAATTGAGACACTTAGCCGCTTTTCCGCGGGTAATTTTGCTCACCAGGCATTAGCAGGTAAGCTAGGCAGAGAATGAAATTCGCAGGAGAGCGAGATGACAACACCTTTAACCTGGCATGACGTGCTGGCAGAAGAGAAGCAGCAGCCCTATTTTATTAATACCCTCAGTACCGTTGCGGCTGAACGGCAGGCCGGCCAGACAATTTATCCACCGCAGAAAGATGTATTTAACGCCTTTCGCTACACCGAACTGAGCGACGTGAAGGTGGTTATACTGGGGCAGGATCCGTACCATGGTCCCGGGCAGGCTCACGGACTGGCATTTTCCGTGCGTCCGGGCGTGGCCATTCCCCCTTCTCTGCTGAATATGTATAAAGAGCTGGAAGGAACGATTCCGGGTTTCACCCGCCCTAATCACGGTTATCTGGAAAGCTGGGCGCGCCAGGGCGTGCTATTGCTGAATACCGTATTAACCGTCCGGGCGGGTCAGGCACACTCCCACGCCAGTCTGGGATGGGAAACCTTTACCGATAAGGTTATCAGCCTGATCAATGAGCATCGTGAAGGCGTCGTGTTTTTACTCTGGGGTTCACATGCCCAAAAGAAAGGGGCGATTATCGATCGTCAGCGTCATCACGTACTGAAGGCACCGCACCCGTCGCCGCTGTCTGCGCATCGCGGTTTCTTTGGCAGTAACCATTTTGTTCTGACGAATGAGTGGCTGGAAAAGCGTGGCGAAAAGCCGATTGACTGGATGTCTGTGTTACCGGCAGAGAGTGAGTAGGGTTTGAATGTGCCGGGTCAGGCCCGGCACATAAAAGGCTTATGCTTTGTTCTGACGCCACCATTCGGCCAGCAGCACGCCGGTCGCAACGGATACGTTCAGGCTTTCAACGTTGCCAGTGCCGTCGATAGAAACGCTCATGTCAGCGCTGGAGAGTGCCGCATCAGACAGACCATCGCGCTCCTGACCTAACACCAGCACCATTTTGCGCGGCAACGTCGCTTTAAACAGCGGCGTAGCGGCACGGCTTGAGGTGGTGACAATGGTGTAGCCCGCGTTACGGAATTGCTCAAGGGCCTCCAGCACGCTGTCGCCGGTGATCGGCTGAACATGCTCAGCACCGCCTTCCGCGGTACGGATTGCCGCACCGGATTCCAGCAGCGCGGCATCCTGCAACAGAACGCCTTTCACGCCAAAGTGCGCGCAGCTACGCATCATAGCGCCCAGGTTATGCGGGTTACCCACATCTTCCAGCGCCAGCACACAGTCATCGGCATCCGCCTGGCTGACCCACTGCTGCACGGTGGTGCCGTTACGTTTTTTGATCAGGAAGCAGACGCCGCCGTGGTGTTCAGTCCCGGACGCTTTTGTCAGCTCGGCATCGTCAACCACGTGGTAGGCTTTACGGTTCGCCGCCATCCAGCGCAGCGCTTCTTTAAAGCGCGGGGTCACGCTCTGGATAAACCATGCGCGAACGATACACTCCGGGCGGCTCTGGAACAGGGCCTGACAGGCGTTCTCGCCATATACACGGGTTTCTTCCGCACGCTGACGACGCAGCACTTCCGGATCGATAAAGCTTTTTCCGCTGATACCGCCGTGATCGGCTTTTTCGGTCGCCTCTTCACCGGGCGCACGCGAAACGGTACGCCATGGCGATCCACCGTCGCGGACAAAATCATCGCGTTTGCGATCGTCACGCTTACGGTCATCACGTTTGCGGTCATCGCCGCGGTTATTTCTGTCATCGCGGGCGGGGCGACGGCCACCGTCTGCACGAGAAGACGCCGGACGCCCGCCACCTTTTCCGGTACGCGGATTTTGGGTGCGTTTATCAGAGTCATCATCACTGCGGACATACATCACTTTGACCTTGCCGCTTTTGTTTTTCATTTCGTCGTTCATGCTTTTCTCCACCAGCGCTGCGCGAAGCGCGCAGATTACCCGATGTGCAAGCTCATAGCCATAATTTCGTACAAAAGCCTGTGACTATTGTTCCCATTGAATAAAACGCGTTGTCGATTTATACAGGCTCACTGATAATATGTAACATATCAGAAACATTATCGGCGTTCTGCCGTTGTTCCACGGCTCTATCAGAGGTTAGTTATGAATACCGTATGTGCCAACTGTCAGGCTTTAAACCGCATTCCGGACGATCGGATGGATGACGGTGCGAAATGCGGGCGTTGTGGCCACGAATTATTTGATGGCGATGTTATTAACGCGACGGGTGCTACGCTGGACAAACTCCTCAAGGACGATCTGCCGGTTGTGGTCGATTTCTGGGCACCGTGGTGCGGCCCCTGCCGTAACTTTGCGCCCATCTTCGAAGACGTGGCTGAAGAGCGCAGCGGGAAAATGCGTTTTGTTAAAGTGAATACCGAAGCGGAACGTGAACTCAGCGCCCGTTTTCGCATTCGCAGCATTCCAACCATTATGATTTTCAAAAATGGGGAAGTGATCGACATGCTCAATGGTGCAGTACCGAAGGCGCCTTTCGACAGCTGGTTAAACGAATCCCTGTAACATTCACGGGGCACATCTTGTGCCCCGTTCTCTCCTCTGCGAAAATGGGTTTTTTCCTGCCTTTTCGCCCATGACTGATAACGCTGTACTTCAATTACGCGCCGAGCGCCTTGCGCGCGCAACCCGCCCTTTTCTGGCCCGAGGCAATCGTATTCGCCGCTGCCAGCGCTGCCTTTTACCGCTGAAAGTGTGTCTGTGCGAAACGCTTGCACCGAGCGAGGCGAAAAGCCGCTTTTGTCTGGTCATGTTCGATACCGAACCGATGAAGCCCAGCAACACGGGGCGTTTGATCGCCGATATTCTGCCCAATACCGCAGCGTTTCAGTGGTCGCGCACTGAGCCACCTCAGGCTCTGCTTGACCTGGTGGCAAACCCGGACTATCAGCCCATGGTCGTTTTCCCGGCATCATATGCAGGCGAACAACGCCAGGTGCTTACGGCGCCACCATCCGGTAAGCCGCCGCTGTTTATTATGCTCGACGGCACCTGGACCGAAGCAAGAAAGATGTTTCGCAAAAGCCCTTATCTTGATGCGCTGCCGGTGATTTCCGTCGATCTGTCGCGGGTTTCGGCCTATCGCTTACGAGAAGCGCATGCCGAGGGTCAATATTGCACCGCTGAAGTCGCCATTGCGCTACTGGATCTGGCGGGCGATACCCAGGCGGCCAGCGCATTAAGCGCCCACTTCTCCTGCTTCCGCGAACGTTATCTGGCAGGAAAAACCGTTCATAAGGGTAGCGTCACAGCAACAGAGACAGAAAGCGTTTAAAATCATCAGGTCGCTTGCATTCACAGGAGGCCTGCATGAGCCAGAGAGGGTTAGAAGCGCTACTCCGTCCGAAATCCATTGCCGTTATTGGCGCCTCGATGAAACCGGACCGCGCAGGGTATCTGATGATGCGTAACCTGCTGGCTGGCGGGTTTAACGGCCCGGTCATGCCCGTTACGCCCGCTTATAAAGCGGTACAGGGGGTGCTGGCGTGGCCGGACGTGCAAAGTTTACCGTTTGTTCCCGACCTCGCCGTGCTCTGTACGCATGCGAAACGAAACCTCGAATTGCTTGAGTCGCTCGGTCAGAAAGGCTGTAAAACCTGCATTATTCTTTCCTCGCCTCCTGAACAGCAGCCCGAACTGCTGGCCTGCGCCAGCCGCTACCAGATGCGCATTCTTGGTCCAAATAGCCTCGGTCTGCTTGCGCCCTGGCAAGGGCTGAATGCCAGTTTTTCCCCGGTTCCGATCCGTAAAGGCAAACTGGCCTTTATTTCACAGTCGGCAGCGGTATCCAATACCATCCTCGACTGGGCGCAGCAGCGTGAGATGGGCTTTTCCTATTTCATCGCCCTCGGCGACAGCCTGGACATTGACGTCGATGAGCTGCTGGATTTCCTGGCGCGTGACAGCAAAACCAGCGCTATCCTGCTCTACCTTGAACACCTGAGTGACGCCCGTCGTTTTGTGTCGGCATCGCGTAGCGCATCGCGTAATAAACCGATTCTGGTCATCAAAAGCGGGCGCAGCCCCGCGGCTCAGCGCCTGCTGCAATCCTATTCCGGGATGGATCCCGCATGGGATGCAGCGATCCAGCGCGCCGGTTTACTGCGGGTACAGGATACGCACGAGCTTTTTTCCGCCGTCGAAACGTTGAGCCACATGCGTCCCCTGCGCGGTGAAAAGCTGATGATTGTCAGCAACGGAGCCGCTCCCGCCGCCCTGGCGCTGGACGAGCTCTGGCTACGCAACGGCAAGCTGGCCACGCTGGGTGAAGAGACGCTCCAGCGCCTGCGGGACGCGTTACCGGGAAGCGTTGTTCCCGATAATCCCCTCGATTTGCGCGATGATGCCAGCAGCGATCGTTACATTAAGGCGATCACGATTTTGCTGGATAGCCAGGACTTTGATGCGCTGATGATTATCCATTCGCCCAGCGCGGTTGCGCCAGGCAGCGAAAGTGCACGAACGCTGATTGAGGCTGTCCGAAACCATCCGCGCGGCAAATACGTCACCCTGCTGACCAACTGGTGCGGCGAGTTCTCCTCGCAGGAAGCGCGACGTCTGTTTAGTGAAGCCGGGTTGCCAACCTACCGTACGCCAGAGGGCACCATAACCGCGTTTATGCATATGGTTGAGTACCGCCGCAACCAGAAGCAGCTGCGTGAAACGCCTGCCCTACCGGGCAACCTCACAGCAAATTCGGTGGACGTACACAGTTTATTGCAACAGGCCATCGAAGAGGGCGCCACTTCGCTTGATACGCATGAAGTGCAACCCATTCTTGGCAGCTATGGGATGCAAACACTGCCGACCTGGATTGCCGGTGACAGCGCTGAGGCGGTACATATCGCTGAGCAGATTGGCTATCCGGTCGCGCTGAAGCTGCGCTCCCCCGATATTCCGCACAAATCGGATGTTCAGGGCGTCATGCTGTATCTGCGCACCGCGACAGAAGTACAACAGGCCGCGGATGCCATTATCGATCGCGTTAAAATGACGTGGCCACAGGCCCGGATCCACGGCCTGCTGGTGCAGAGCATGGCTAACCGAGCAGGTGCGCAGGAGCTGCGCGTGGTCGTCGAACACGATCCGGTTTTTGGTCCACTCATTATGCTGGGTGAAGGCGGCGTTGAATGGCGGCCAGAAGAACAAGCGGCTGTCGCGCTTCCACCTCTAAACATGAACCTGGCGCGTTATTTGGTTATTCAGGCCATCAAAAGTAAAAAAATCCGCGGCAGAAGCGCTCTGAGGCCGCTTGATATCGCCGGGTTAAGCCAGTTTCTGGTGAAGGTCTCCAACCTCATTGTTGACTGTGCGGAGATCCAGCGCCTGGACATCCACCCGCTCCTCGCTTCCGGAAATGAATTCACTGCCCTCGACGTGACGCTGGAAATTGCGCCATTTGTCGGTGACCGGGAAAGCCGTCTCGCCATTCGTCCTTATCCTCTCCATCTGGAAGAGTGGGTGGAGATGAAAAATGGAGAGCGGGCACTGTTTCGCCCTATCCTGCCGGAAGACGAGCCGCTGCTGCGAGCGTTCATCTCGCAGGTGACGAAAGAAGATTTGTACTATCGCTATTTCAGCGAAATTAATGAATTTACCCACGACGATTTAGCCAATATGACCCAGATCGACTACGATCGAGAAATGGCGATTGTGGCGGTCCGCCGTTCCGCAGAGGGAGAAGAGATCCTCGGCGTGACGCGTGCCATTTCCGACCCGGATAACGTGGATGCGGAGTTTGCCGTACTGGTGCGTTCCGATCTTAAAGGTTTGGGTTTGGGCAGACGGCTGCTCGAAAAACTCATTGGTTATACGCGCGATCACGGATTGTCACGGCTCAATGGCATTACTATGCCAAATAATCGGGGTATGGTGACCCTGGCGCGGAAGCTCGGTTTTGACGTTGATATCCAGCTGGATGAAGGCATTGTCTCTTTGTCCCTCAGCCTGACTTCGACGGATAAACAAGAGTAAGCTGCTGGAAATGTTACCCACTTTTCCCGGCACTGGGGTATCATTGTCCGCTTATGTTGTTTGCCTGGTACAGACAACCCTTCAATGAACAGAGAAGAAACGCACTGTGATGTTGTCAAAATTTAAGCGTAATAAACATCAACAACACCTTGCTCAACTACCGAAGATTTCTCAGTCAGTTGATGATGTAGAGTTCTTTTATGCTCCCGCTCATTTCCGGGAGACGCTTCTTGAAAAGATTGCCAGCGCTACGCGACGTATTTGCATTGTGGCGCTCTATCTTGAACAAGATGAAGGTGGGCGTGCGATCCTGAACGCGCTCTATGAAGCGAAACGTCAGCGTCCGGAACTGGATGTTCGCGTGCTGGTTGACTGGCACCGTGCTCAGCGTGGCCGTATTGGTGCGGCTGCCTCGAATACCAATGCTGACTGGTATTGCCGCATGGCCCAGGAAAATCCGGGTATTGATATACCGGTATATGGCGTACCGGTGAATACCCGTGAAGCGCTTGGCGTTCTTCATTTTAAAGGATTTATCATCGATGACAGCGTCCTTTATAGCGGCGCCAGTCTGAATGATGTGTATCTCCATCAGCTCGATAAATACCGTTACGATCGCTACCATCTTATCCGTAATCCGCAGATGACCGACATCATGTTCAACTGGGTTGATAAAAACCTGGTTCATGGCCGGGGTGTGCACCGTCTTGACGATCCTCATCGCCCGAAAAGCCCGGAAATCAAAAACGACGTTCGCTCCTTCCGCCAGGAGCTGCGCGATGCGGTTTATCGTTTCCAGGGTGATGCCAATAATGAAGAACTGTCCGTTACGCCTCTGGTAGGCCTGGGTAAATCCAGCCTCCTGAACAAGACTATCTTCCATTTGATGCCGTGCGCGGAGCATAAGCTCACCATCTGCACCCCGTACTTCAACCTTCCCGCCGTTCTGGTGCGTAATATCATTCAGTTGCTGCGTGATGGTAAAAAGGTGGAAATCATTGTCGGGGATAAAACGGCAAACGACTTTTTCATTCCGGAAGATCAGCCTTTCAAGATCATCGGCGCACTGCCTTATCTCTATGAGATTAACCTGCGCCGCTTTCTGAGCCGTTTACAGTACTATGTGAACACGGACCAGCTCGTCGTGCGCCTCTGGAAAGATGAAGATAACAGTTATCATCTCAAAGGAATGTGGGTTGATGACGAGTGGATTCTGCTGACCGGTAATAACCTGAACCCACGCGCCTGGCGTCTGGATTTGGAAAACGCCATTCTTATTCACGATCCTCAGCATGCGTTAGCCGCGAAACGCGATCGTGAGCTGGAGCTTATACGCACGCATACCACAGTGGTTCGTCATTATCGCGATCTGCAAAGCATCGCTGATTACCCGGTGAAAGTTCGCAAGCTGATTCGCCGTCTACGTCGGATCCGTATCGATCGCCTCATCAGCCGCATTCTGTAATACACGAGCCCTGTCATCGACGGGGCTTTTTTATGGAGCCTGTTAATGCGTACGCCTTGCCTGATAATCCCTCTTTTGCTGACAGGTTGCAGCCATATGGCTAATGATAACTGGTCGGGTCAGGATAAAGCTCAGCACTTTCTGGCGTCGGCAATGATGTCCGCTGCGGGTAATGAGTATGCGCTGCACCAGGGTTATAGCAGGGATCGAAGTGCCACAATAGGCCTGATGTTCTCCATCAGCCTGGGGGCATCAAAAGAACTTTGGGATAGCCGCCCCTCGGGAAGTGGCTGGAGCTGGAAAGATTTTGCCTGGGACGTAGCCGGGGCAACAACCGGCTACGCCGTCTGGCAGATGGCGCATTATTAAAGGCGGATACCTTTTCCTTTGCGATGCAGCATCAGCGAGACAATAAACGCCAGCGCCCCCATAACGGTGACATACCAGAAAAAGGTCGTTTCACTGCCCCATGACTTAAGGGATAACGCGACATACTCTGCCGAACCGCCGAACAGGGCGTTTGCAACCGCATAAGAGAGGCCTACGCCCAGCGCCCTCACCTGTGCGGGAAACATTTCCGCTTTCAAAATGCCACTGATTGCCGTGTAAAAACTGATAATAATGAGCGCCACCATGATTAAAGCGAAAGCGGCATACGGAGAGGTTGTATGCTGTAGCGCCGTCAAAAGCGGAACGGTACCCAGGGTGAGCATGCCGCCAAAGATCAGCATGGAGGTACGGCGACCAATTTTGTCCGACAGCGCGCCGACAATTGGCTGGATGAGCATAAAGACCAGTAACGCCACCGTCATGACGACACTTGCAACGTTTGCATGCATGCCCGTAGTGTTGACCAGATATTTTTGCATATAGGTGGTGAAGGTATAGAAGCTTAGCGAGCCTGCGGCGGTAAAGCCTAATACCATCAAAAATGCTTTGCGGTTACGCCACAGCCCTTTCATCGAACCAGCTTCTTTAAGCGCCCTGACCTCCTGTTGTGAGGTTTCATCAAGCTGACGGCGTAGCCACAGCGCCACAACCGCCAGGGCTGCCCCCAGGGCAAACGGAATGCGCCAGCCCCAGGCGCGTAAATCTTCATCGCTAAGGATTTGTTGAAGGATCACCACAACCAGTAACGCCAGTAGCTGTCCGCCAATGAGGGTTACATACTGGAATGATGCGTAGAAACCTTTGCGACCTTCAACCGCCACTTCGCTCATGTATGTCGCACTGGTGCCATATTCGCCACCGACCGATAGCCCCTGGAACAGACGTGCCAGCAACAACAACGCCGGTGCCCATGTTCCGATAGTCTCATAACCGGGCAGGCAGGCAATCACCAGCGAGCCGACGCACATCATGCATACAGAGATGAGCATGGATGTCTTGCGCCCTTTCCTGTCCGCGATCCTGCCGAATAGCCATCCACCGATAGGGCGCATCAGGAACCCGGCGGCAAAAACGCCTGCGGTTTGCAAAAGCTGAGTTGTGGTGTTCCCTGACGGGAAAAAGATATGCGCAAAGTAGAGTGAACAAAATGAATAGACGTAAAAGTCAAACCACTCTACAAGGTTTCCTGATGAGGCCCCAACGATTGCCCAAACCCGACGGCGAGTATCCTTACCTGCCAAATTGGTGTTATCCGTATCTGCACTGGCTACGGTTTCTGTCATTTTAATATCCCCTGTCTCACATTGCGGGCCTTTGCCCACAAACAGTAAAACCGGATTTAAAACGAATCGTTAGGTAAATAAAATGTTTCCAATATGTTTCATTGCGTTTTGTGAACTCGATCAGCTATCTAATTATTAGCGGACGCAGTAATTATCCCCAAGACTGCTGGTGGGCCTTTTTTCGCTGCAAGTAATCTTCGTCTGCACGAATTTTATCCCACCACTTTTTGAAGACTGCGGCTGCTTCTGCTTTCACTGGATCGTGATCGAGGGGTTTGACTTGTCGTTCCGCATCATACTTTTTACCGCCCTTATGATTCGCGTATCGCCGGGCGCGGGTATAGCCCATTTGTATGAATTTACGCGCCATATCCATACCTACAAAATCGTTTTTACTGCGGTACTCTTCAAAGAGAGCGTATATCTCTTGTGCCGAACGCGCTGCGACTTCAGAATTTTTAAAACGCCAGTGTGGAAGGATTTCGCTTTTATAAGGCTCGACCATCAATACGCCCTGCTCACCCCGGCCAACCTGATACCGTTCGGGATGTTCGCGAAAATTTATATTTGCAAAATCTTGTTGGTAATCAAAAGGACGAGTCAAAGCGGCACCTTTGTTAAAATCGTTTTAACAATTGTAGGCCGGATAAGGGGAAGCCGCCATCCGGCATGTTTTTCCGCGCACAAAGCAAAAAACCCCGCACCTTCCGGTACGGGGTTCTTTCTGTTTGATGCCTGGCAGTTCCCTACTCTCACATGGGGAGACCCCACACTACCATCGGCGCTACGGCGTTTCACTTCTGAGTTCGGCATGGGGTCAGGTGGG
>NZ_JBLVYK010000120.1:0-326 GCF_048284255.1 Enterobacter cloacae complex sp.6700776
CAGAAAGTGGCTGACTGGCAGATTGCGGCAATCCTCAACATCGGTCAACGTGCTAAGCGTCCGCTGTTTGTTACCAACGTTGATGACACCCGTCTGGATGATATCGCGGCGTGGACTTACCGCGCACCGGTTGAAGATCAGGCGCGTTTAGGTTTTGCCATCGCCCATGCGCTGGATAACTCTGCGCCAGCGGTTGACGGTATCGAACCTGAGCTGCAAAGCAAAATCGACGTCATCGTGCAGGCACTGGCAGGTGCGAAGAAACCGTTGATTATCTCCGGGACGAACGCCGGTAGCATAGAGGTGATTCAGGCTGCGGCTAACGT
>NZ_JBLVYK010000121.1:0-325 GCF_048284255.1 Enterobacter cloacae complex sp.6700776
GCCTTAAATATTGGATTGGGATTCAGAGTGAATTTCGCCATTAGGTTTCCTTAAAAGCCCCCAAAGGGGCTGTTATTATGTGGTAGTGTAAATTTGCATATCTGATTTAAGAGAGAAACGTGCAGATACGTTTTCAACCTCGTTAATTGCAGTATTAGGAACACGTTGGA
Source organism: Enterobacter cloacae complex sp.6700776 (assembly GCF_048284255.1). NCBI lineage: Bacteria > Pseudomonadati > Pseudomonadota > Gammaproteobacteria > Enterobacterales > Enterobacteriaceae > Enterobacter > Enterobacter cloacae complex sp.6700776. Next base: position 171 of record NZ_JBLVYK010000121.1, read on the forward strand.
ATGACACACTGGCTGAGTAGTAACGGTCTTCACCAGCCCGTTTATTATAAAAACGAATCGCTGTTAACTGCTTTGTATCATCCAAGGACATTAATAACCCTCGAATAGGTAATTTCGCATCATGAGCAAATGTATAAACCTGCACGATACCCGAC
>NZ_JBLVYK010000122.1:0-324 GCF_048284255.1 Enterobacter cloacae complex sp.6700776
CACCTGACCCCATGCCGAACTCAGAAGTGAAACGCCGTAGCGCCGATGGTAGTGTGGGGTCTCCCCATGTGAGAGTAGGGAACTGCCAGGCATCAAATTTAGCGTGCTGATATGGCTCAGTTGGTAGAGCGCACCCTTGGTAAGGGTGAGGTCCCCAGTTCGACTCTGGGTATCAGCACCACTTTATACTTAGGTTAAAGTTCGGCAAGAAGTAAAAGAATTTGTCTGGCGGCTTTAGCGCGGTGGTCCCACCTGACCCCATGCCGAACTCAGAAGTGAAACGCCGTAGCGCCGATGGTAGTGTGGGGTCTCCCCATGTGAGAG
>NZ_JBLVYK010000123.1:0-324 GCF_048284255.1 Enterobacter cloacae complex sp.6700776
GTGTAAGTCTGACTCTAGTTCTTCCAAGGAATCCCAAAACTCAGATTCAGGTATACGGGGGTGGTTACGTCCATGAATCATACTATCCAATCCGTGCTCAATTAGTTCTGTCCATTTTGCGTGCTCTATCCATTCGTTTGGAAAAATCTTGCGCAGGTGGTGCGCCAACGCATTTCGACAATCTTTTGATGGAAGCCAACGCCTTTCTATATGGTTTCGAGTGGCGCGCTGAAAAACGCCGCAAACCTCGTACAACTCGCCAGCTGATAAGAGCCTTACTTCGTTTGGAGGAACGCCTACAGAAGACAACATATTAACAGTATC
>NZ_JBLVYK010000124.1:0-323 GCF_048284255.1 Enterobacter cloacae complex sp.6700776
ACATCCATGTCAACACCAAGCCGTAAACCTCTTTGACCGCCATTGCTTAGCGTACCCTGCCTTGTGCTGAGCAATTACATAAAGAAGAAAATCATTTAATTCAGTTAGATACGACAACACAGGCGTGATAAATCCTGACTGGGGAGATGTATTTTTATCTTGTGTCGTTCAACAAAATAAAGGGACTACCATGTCATTTATAACAAACCTGAACCAGCAACAGAGAAAACGACTTCATCAGATCACCTTAGTGGCCACCTTCGGCGGCCTGCTTTTCGGTTACGACACCGGCGTTATCAACGGCGCCTTTTCCTCACTGAAGC
>NZ_JBLVYK010000125.1:0-320 GCF_048284255.1 Enterobacter cloacae complex sp.6700776
GTCTTAGCGAGTTGGGGGCCGCGAAGCGGGTTGCCCGGCAGATGGATGAATTGCGGGGGATCCTTCGCTAGGGGAGGGAGTCGTGAGACGCTGTCTTCTGGTGTGGGCCGACGTAACGGTGGATTTAATGGCACACTGACACTCTTTGTAGCATCAGCTCGAGGTATTCTCTGGTTTCATCACTGGCTGTCTCGACTAATAACGTCGAGCGCAGACGGGATAAGAGTATTTCTTTTACGCAGCTGTCGCTTAATGCGATATCGATAATAAAGGCGGCCAGGTCGCTGTCTGATTGTTTGATCATTTTTTGGTTAGGTGTG
>NZ_JBLVYK010000126.1:0-320 GCF_048284255.1 Enterobacter cloacae complex sp.6700776
GTGCCCAAACAGCAACTGTATTAGCAATAATGAGCCGGTTTCTAGCAGTTTCCGCATTAAAAAACGCGCGAAACATGTGGCATTAACCTGCAAATTCTGTGAAAAAGAGTTCGATAGAGACGCCGTGATCAATAATCAGTAAGGTATTTAGGCGTAGACTGCGTCTTTGTGTGGATGCCGTTCCATGTCTATAATAGCGTCCAAACCCTTTTTTACGTGATAAACGGAGAAATTATGTCATACGAAATCAGCACCGAAAATGCACCAGCCGCTATTGGTCCTTACGTTCAAGGCGTCGATTTAGGCAGTATGGTTATGAC
>NZ_JBLVYK010000127.1:0-319 GCF_048284255.1 Enterobacter cloacae complex sp.6700776
GTATGTCGCTGCTGGCCTCGGGCATTGGCACTTTTCTGCAGTCCAATCGGGTATGGGGCATCGGCGCCGGGATGATCTGCATGCAGGGCACCAGTTTTGCCTTCCTCGGCGTGACGGTGGCCGGAGGGATGTGGGTAAAAGCGCAGGGCGGCGGGCCGCAGGATATGATGGCGATGCTGTTTGGCGTTAACTTTGTCGCCGCTCTGGTGCCGGTGATTGTCAGCCGCTTTATCGAACCGCTGAAGAAAATCTTTACTCCCATCATTACCGGCAGCGTGATTGCGCTGATCGGCATCAGCCTGATCAAGGTCAGCGTCAT
>NZ_JBLVYK010000128.1:0-318 GCF_048284255.1 Enterobacter cloacae complex sp.6700776
CGGATACCGTCACGATGAAGGTAGGGCAGACGATCAAGTTGCGCTTCATCGGCACCAACAACAATTTCGTTCACCCCATGCACGTGCACGGCGGGCCGTTCACCGTCGTCGCCCGCGATGGCTACGACCTCAAACCAAGCGCGCGATTCGAGGCGGACACTGTCAATGTGGGCCCTGGCCAGCGCTACGACGTGCTCTGGACGGCGCGCCGCCCCGGGGCGTGGCTGGTGCATTGCCACATCCCCCATCACACGACCAACAACAACGTCGAGCACCACGGAGGCGGCGGGCTGATGATGGTGTTGAATGTCCGAGACT
>NZ_JBLVYK010000129.1:0-318 GCF_048284255.1 Enterobacter cloacae complex sp.6700776
CAGCTATCTGGCACAGTTCCTGCCGTCGCTGTACTACGCCGAAAACGGCCGCGAACCGGCGCCGTTGCTCTGGTAATGCATCAGCGGGAACCTGTTAATTTTTCGCGATATTGCTATAGTGATTTTCATCGTTTTCCCCTGCGCTCATGACGGAGACATCATGGAAAATCCCTGCTATAGCGGCGGCTGCCTGTGCGGGCATATTCGCTTTCAGGCGCACGGCCTGCCAGGCAACCCACACAGCTGTTCCTGCGATTTTTGCCGCCGCCACTCCGGCGCGCCGACGCTCTGCTGGGTCGAATTTCCGCGTCAGGCCGT